>JAYVKQ010000225.1:0-14206 GCA_043768285.1 Saprospiraceae bacterium
ATAGGTTCTTTGCCATAGCGTTCATGCAAAATGACTAAGGCATTGGCAACCCGTTTTCTGACAGAATTATAAGCCAAATTCAACAACTGTTCTTCTTTACTCGCCACATTGCCCGCTAAGAGTTTTATAAAACGAGCCGATACATCTCGATTGGAATTGATGAGGGTGAAAAAGTCCTCCTTAGGTATCAATACCAATTCGCAATCTTCAAGGGCAGCTGCGGTTTCCGTTTGCCCTGTACCACTCAACAAAGCCATATAACCAAACATATCTTTTTCTCCTAAAATATTGACAATCAATTCTTTGCCATCTTCGTTTGTTTTATAGAGTTTTACTTTCCCTTTTTGGATATAGTACAAATAGCGGGACGTACCCCCCTCAGTATAAATGACATTTTTTTTGGAAAAATGGCGTGTTTCGCGTTCATCTGAAAGGGTTTTTATGGCATCCAAACCTTTAGCCTCATTAATAAAATGTCCCAAATCGTTGTTGCCATTATCGAGGGCTTGTTTGGCTTTTTCGCTTTTTTTCAAGCGCAACTCTACCACGCTGAGTAGTTCATTACTTTCAAAGGGTTTGGTGATATAATCATCTGCACCCAAATTCATCCCATACCTAAAATCCGCTTTTTCAGATTTGGCTGTTAAAAAAATAAAGGGCGTATCGGCTATTGCTGTTTTTTTATGCACGATGTTCAATACCCCATAGCCATCTAATACGGGCATCATCACATCGCATAAGATGAGGTCGGGCAGTATTTTTTCCGCTATTTCTACGCCTATTTTGCCATTTTCAGCCGTATGTGCTTCGTATCCTGCGAGATTCAAAATCTCCGCAAGGTTTTCTCTAATGTCTTCGTTGTCTTCGATGATGAGTATTTTTTTCATATGTTTTAAGCTAAATTTTATAAAATACTGACGGCTGCACCTAATTACCCCTTAAAACAAACCGTAAATGTTGAACCTTTTCCCAATGTGCTATCGAAACGAATAGTGCCACCCAACAACTCTATATACCTTTTTACAATATTCAACCCCAAACCTGTCCCCTTAATATTGGTGACATTGGAGGCTCTAAAAAAACGGTCAAATATATGGGGTTTATCTTCTTCTGGTATGCCAATGCCTTGGTCAATTATATCAAGTTCAACCTCTTTTATCACTTTTTTGACGATGCAATGTATCTCTGCCCCTTCGTCCGAATATTTGGAGGCATTGGTCAAGAGGTTAATCAATATCAATTTTAAAAGGCTTTTATCGGTTTTAAACACCATATTGCCTTGTGGGTGTTTAACAAAAATATGTTGCCCTTTTTTCAACATTGGGTTAATTTCTTCTGCCATTTCTATACAAAACATCCCAAAATCCACGTCCGCATATTGCACCTCTACCCTACCCTCTTCTAAGCGACTGAGCGATAGAAAATCGTTGAGAATACCCGTTAAAGTGGTGACAGATGATTTTATTTTTTGATAGTGTTTTTCCCGTTTATCTTGTTGTTCGGTTTGAGTATATTGCGCTGAAAGCGAGGCTGAAGACAGAATGGTACTGAGGGGGGTACGAAATTCATGCGAAGCCATTGCCACAAATCTGGTTTTCAATTCGCCCAATTCGCGCTCTTTTTTCAAGGCATCGCGCAGCTCCCCTTCTATTTTTTTCAAATCAGAAATATTGCGCGTAAATACAGCAATGCGGCTTATCGTGCCATCATCGTCTTTCAAAGGGAACGCATCTACGGCAAAAGCAAAACCTTGTATGATTTCAGGAATTTCGTAATCTTGAATGATTTTCCCTTCAAAAACAGCCTTGAAATCATCTTTTATGGCTTCCCAAAGGGCATTACTGACTAAGGGAAAAATGCGCTTGCCAAATAAATTTTTAACGTCATTGCCCAATGTGTTATGGATTTCGCCGCCCGTAAAAAGGTAATTAAAGTTTCTATCTACCACACTGATAGACCCATCGGGGTAGTTATTGACAATTTCGTGCAGTAGTTCTTGTATGCTTTTGAGTTCTTCTCTGCTCATCAAAAGGGCTTGTTCAGCCGCTTTGCGTTCTTGGATTTCGTGCTGCAATTGCTGATTGGTAGAAAGCAATTTATTGACAACATCCGATAGCTTATCCGTTCTTTCGGCAACAATACTTTCTAAATCTTGATTGAGTTTTAGTAGTTCTTCTTCCGCTTTTTTCTGTTCGGTTAAATCATGAACGATGCCCGTAAAAAGGCGTTTATTTTCCATTTTCACTTCACTTACCGATAGCCAAAAGGGGAAAACAGTCCCGTCTTTACGTTTTCCTTGCACTTCGCGCCCAATACCAATAATTTTACGCACACCTGTACTCATATAATTGTGCATATAGCCATCGTGGTTTTCATGGTAGGGCGAAGGCATCAGCATATGTATGTTTCGCCCAACCATTTCAGAGACATCATATTGAAAAATCTTACATGTTGCAGGGTTGGCAAATTCAATAGTGCCCCTATCATCTATGGTCAGAATACCATCTACGGCAGTCTCAATTATCGCTTGCAAACGGGAAGCAACATCAGATATACTCTCTGTGGGTTGTCTATTCATGAATTATACTCTGTTTCAGTCATTTCTGTAAAAACGATTACCTTGTAAATTACTTCTTCATCATTGTTTAATAGGCGGTGATATTCGGCTTGGGCATATATTAAAGTCCCATCTTTTCGATACATTGTTAGCATAGTTTTATATTCATGGATATGGTTTTCATAAAACTGCCAAACAAAAAGCTTTATGTTTGCCCAATCGTCTTGTTGTATATGTTTGCTCAAATCCATACCATGCACCTCACTTCTTGACAGACCCATCATGGTCGCAAATTTTTCATTGCTAAATTCAACGGTATAATCAACGGCTAAAAACACGATACCGCGATTTATATCGTTCGTGTCAATAGAAAATACATCAGTAGGAAAGTCCATTGTAGTCAATAAGGGTTGTTCGGATTAGTATACTTCCGACAAATATAAAACCTTTTAGACTTACCTACCTTATTTCACACAAAAATCAACATATTTATAAAAACACCAAATGACGCATATCATCCACGATGATGACACCCGTTATTTGGCATATATCTGTTTTTAAGCCGTGCTAATTATTCATTTTTTAAAGATCCTATCAATATTGGTTTAATTTTAACAGGCGTTTTTTCAAGGCTTAGTAATATCTCATGCCCAATATCATCAACCGAATTTGCCGAATTGGATAAGACAACCACTGCCGTTTTACTATCTTTCACAAACGCTATATAACTGGCAAAACCGCCTTGTTCGCTTACTTGCCACAGCATTTTTTTCTTATTTTTACTATCCTTCTCATCCAATGGCGATTGTATCCAACCCCAGCCTAATAGATATTGTGGGTTGCGCATATTCGTATAAATGCGGGGAAAATGGGTTTCGGATAAGGCAATATTAAAATTGCTTTTCAACGTCAAATTGGCTTCTAAAAAAGTCAATAAATCGGGCCCATTTGAGCGAATACCCATAGCGGGGTTTAAGGCATTATAATCCCGATGCCCCACAACATTGCCTTTTACATTATGCCCATACAGAAAATGTTTTTCCTGTGACGCATTGGGCGTAATAAAAGTATGCAGCATACTGAGGGGGTCTAAAATTTTTGATTTCAACAGGGCATCATACGCCATTTTCGATTTTACTGACAACGCCTGTCCCAAAAGTGCTATACCAACTGTTGAATGGGCATATTGAAAGCCAAACGCTTCATTCGGTGCTAAAGTAGTGATGTATTTATTGAGTTTTTCAATTGTATAATCTTTGTAAGGGTTTTTACCCGCAAATAATCCCATTGGTGGGTCATCGGGCAGACCCGCAGAGTGAGTCGCCAAATCGCACAATACCATCAACTGCGGTGCATCATTAGGGTCTGGAAAACAGACACTTACAGATGGGGCATATCCTCCTTCTGGCATAGGGTCTTTAGGCACTTTTTGGCAAATAACCCTTTGATAATATGGCACTTTTACCACGCCTTTCATAATGTCGCGCACCGCATCTTTGCTGCTTACAGTACCTTCCATTTCCATAATGGCTAATATTGATGTCGTAAAAACCTCTGATACTTGCCCTATTTCAAAAACAGCATCTTTATCGGGTTTCAAACCCCTACCCTTTTCGACATCGCCATATGTAAATACTTCTTTTTTCCCATCTTTGATAATACCAATTACTAAGGCGTGATTTTGCTTCAATGATGCATATTTATTGCCCAATTTATCAATCAATTCCCGATCATATGCAGGCAGCACTTGCCCCCTCACGCCAACCGTTATTAGCAGTAGTAGTATGAAAATAATGATAAAAACCACCCATTGGGCAGTTGTCCAAGAAGAGAAATGATAGGGCGTTCGTGCTTTCATGTTGCTTTTTTTAAAAGTTTGAAAAAATATCAATCGGCAGGCAGCTACCACTCATTTTTATCATCACTCAATCGCCCAATGGCACAACTGAGGTACGATTTGCCTTCATGCAACACTTTATCCAACCCTTGAACCGTCCCTGTTTCGGGATAGCCCATTGATTTTAGGGATTGTGTGAGCGTATTGCGGGTCACGCTTCCATCGTGCATAATGGAGACATAGTTCGTTTTTTCATCAACAGCAACCTTCTCAACACCCTTTATTTTTCTAAGTGTTTTTTTGATGGTTGCTTGACACCCGCCACATTTTAGGTTGTCTATTTCGATATTATCTGTGTATGTCATTGTTTTATGCTTTTGATAAAAATAATAGTACAAATATCGAAAAATAGGGAGGGGGGTACTATGATTGGGATTAGGTGATTGGGTGATTAGTATCATTGAGTAACAGTTCTAAATACCTTGAATACTTCAAACCACGACACACTCAACATCCCTGTTAAAAAGGATATTAAAAAGTCAGAAGTAGGGAGCGGTGTCACTCAAACCGATAAAACCAAGAAAAGTAAAATCAAAATCGTATTGGTCGGTGGGCAGTTTTTGGCGATTAATCGTGCCTTTCGCAACGCCCAAAAGGATTTAGGTTTTGACGTTGACAATTCATTGAGACTATGTTGTTTTCTATTGTTTAAAACTTGGGTATTATATGAGGTCTATTCATTCCGACAAAAAAACCGCCCCGATTGCTCGAGACGGCTTACTTAAATAAACAAAATGTTTACGCAAATTTTTCTATAATTTGTAGGAAAATGAAAGAGCAAAGGTTGTACCTGGACGGTAGCCTATGAAAGGGTGATCACCACCGCTTTTTGTATCATATTTTCTATTATTATTTATATCTTGATATGTTTGAAAGGGCTTATTCAATATATCACCGATGGTGAATTTGAGTTCGGCAGATTTCAAGAGTTTTTTACCCAACTGAAAATCAAGCACTGGACGTGGGTTATCCCATGTGGTCGGGAACTGTCCTTCGTCACCCACAAAAGTGATACGTCTGCCGATTTGATTAAACAATAATGTTGAATTCAAACCACTTTCAATATTGTTGTATTGTACGCCCAAGTTCAAAGCATAAGGCGATTGCCCCTGCAACGGTCGTGTACTGCTGGTAGCACCAGAGCCCAACTTGACTTGCGAGTTGATTAAAGCAAGGTTGCCAAAAACGGTTATATCGTTCAGAAGCGTTGAACCCTGACTAATAAACCCAAGTGATTTGCGCATTTCAAATTCAAGTCCCAAGTTGCGCGCGCTCGGGGCATTGATGAATTGCACATCTATATTACCAATACTTTGAACACTCAACACCTCTTCAATTGGGTTTTTGAAATGCTTGTAGAAGGCAGAAATAGAAAATAATTGTCCACCTTCGGGGAATATTTCGTACTTCACATCTAAATTCGTAATATCCGTTTGTGTTAAGTTAGCATTACCTCTTTTGCCTAAACTATTGACTACATCATAGAAAAAGAAGGGAGCTAACTCACGTAAATCTGGTCGTGATACTGTTTTGGAAGCTGAAAAACGAATATTTGTTTTGTCCGTCAATGAATAAAGGGCATTCATAGAGGGTAATAAATTACTGAATTTAACATCGACGGCTTTTATATTTTCGCCTGATGTCAATAGGATGGGATATTGCTCATAACGAGCACCCCAAATCAATCGAAACTTTGAAGTGATGGCATTATTGAACATCAAGAACGCCGCCGTGTTTGATGTTTCTGCTTTATAATTATCATTGGGTGCAGTAATTTCCCCGTAAGAAAACTTGTTGGTAGCGAAGTTATCAGGTGAAAATATTTTTTCAATTGGCGAATTATATACGCCTTCGTCCACAAAATTTAAGGCAGATGTGATACCAATAAGGCGGGTGTTAAAAGAACGTTCCCGCTTGGTGTAATTCAAACCCGCTTTAATATTTTGCGATAATGAGCCGATTTTGAAAGGATGGCTCAATTCAAGATTACCGACGTATGTGGTTTCATCTAATTTAAAAAACTGCTTGCCTACTCCCGTTGGTGAAGGTATATTGCCGCGTGGAATATCTACTCTGACGGCTTCGTTTGGATAATCTAAAGAACGGCTTAAAATGACTTGGCTCCAATTGGGGGCGTTTCTCTCGATGTCGTTGTATCCCGCCGTCCAGCGTATTTTTAAACCGTTTTCTGACAATAAATGATCACCACTCACTTGTGATGTTAAAAATTTATTAGATTGAAAACGAGCAATAGATGTACCTACCTCTTGACGGTTGGTAACAAGGTTATCCCCCCCCCTCAGTATTGAACTGATTTCTGAACTAATATTGAAGTTATTTTTGAAACTAATTTTGTTATAATCATTAATTTTATAACTGAAGTTAGCCAACAAGCCGTTCAAATAGGTATTTGAAAAACGGGTTTCATCATAGTTAAATTGAAAGTCGCCAGCAACCGTATATAATTGACGATTGATAGGCGTAACACGCTCATTATTACTGTAATTAAAAGCGAAAATACCGCCAAAACGACCTTCTGCACCAATTTTTTTACTAAATCCTGTTGATAATTGCGCATTACCACTTGGTCTTGAACTACCTCTGTTCGTCAAGCCCCAATCGTTAGCGATTAGTTTGCTGGCTTCGGCTTTTTGGGCTGTGGTTTGGGTTTGTAGTCGTTCAGTTGGAAATTTGGCGGGTAAATTTCTCGCGCCGTTGTCTAAACCTAACCAGTCCGTACTACTTTTGGTGCGCGAATCATAGAAATTTTTACCAACCGTTAGGCTATTAAAGCCAACGCCCAATTGCACTTGCACGAAATTCTCGTCGGGAATATCTTTTGTCGTTAATTGAATTAAACCACCTGCAAAATCGGCTGGCATATCTGGTGTAGCCGCCTTATTGACAACGATATTATCAATCAAATTGGCAGGGAATATATCGAATGAGAAGGCTCTACGGTCTGGCTCCGTACTCGGCAGTGGCACACCGTTTATGAAAGCGATATTATAACGGTCATTCAAACCGCGAATAATCGGAAATTTATTGTCTTGAATAGTTACACCACTTATCCTTTTGATGGCATTACCCACGTTGCGGTCTGGTGAGCGTCTGATGGTTTCGCCTGATAATACATCTGATAGTGTAACACTATTTTTTTGAATCGCCAATACGGTGCTAATCGCTTCTTTTTTGCGCGTCGCCGTAACCGTAACGGCTTCGATGGTCAAAGAAGCCTCCGTTAAAGCCAAATCAACGTTAGTTGTCGCACCATTTTTGACAACAACGTTGCTCATTTTTTTTGTTGTGTAACCGACATAAGAGAAATTGAGGATATAGCTGCCTTCCGTCAATCCTTCTATTTGGTATAGACCATCTAAATCTGTTTGCATACCGCGCATTGTCCCATCAATCAAAACTGACACACCAATAAGCGTTTCACCAGATTTTTGATCTACTACTTTGCCCGCAATTTTACCTGTTTGTGCGAAAATAGAGAGAGAGAAAATAAGTGCCGTGAGAATAAGCGTAAACCTTTTCATTGTAAGAAAAAATAATTTATGTGAGAAATTGCGTTAAAATTTTGCCGTGTAGTTCCAAATTTCATCACAAAGGTCGGGGTCTAATATTAAGTTAATGTTAAGTGTATATGAAGTTAAAATTAAGTTTACGCCGCTGTCTCCCCCCAGATGCAGGGTTGATTGGTCTAATTTCAAGCATATTTGAGGGCTTATGTAGTATCGAATGTATTCGACACAATGCGCCGTGTGTCGTATAAATTCGACACTACATAAGTCCTTCAATGATCGTAATTTTACCCTGCCCTCGTCGGGGGAGAACATAAAAAACACGAATAATGGGTTAAAAAGCCAATATTCGCATAAAAAGTAAATTATTATAGCACACTCAAAGTCAAAGTCTTTTGAGCATTGTCCGCCACAGAAACGAAGCGCACCAAATAAATACCTTTTGCCATGCCAGTCATATCCAATTCTACTTGATTGACCCCCTCAGTATATTGTTGATTTTTGATATTTTTGATTGTTCTACCCAATAAATCCATGACTTGAATATCTAAATTCATCGTTTTTTCGATAGAAAACGCAACAGCTGCTTGATTTTTTGTAGGGTTAGGATAAATTTTAGCCTCGAAACCTTGCTCTGTCAAATCATTTAAAGATGACGTAGTTATGGGTGCAGTATATGATAATGTATCAGGGTTGAAATTTGCCCAACCTGATGTCCAATCCGTTGCACCAAATGCACCTCTATATGTAACCGTTTTATCAAAATACGTACTCGCTAAACGAGCATCCGCAAAGGCTGCGCCAGTTAATAGTGGAGAACCCGTTTTAGGTAAAGCGTTGGGTTTCTCCAAATTAAAAGGGTCATTCAGTAACAAGTCAGCAATTGACTTAGTCGTATCATTTAATTTTGTAGCAGCACCAACAAAAGCGTTTATATCAAAGGCAGCAGCAGCAGCAGCATCCGTAGATACCCCAAAAGCATCAGTGCCTGATTTAACAATAATATTATTCAAAAAAGGAACTGTATCACCCTTTGCAGCAAGGGCAGTACCCGCACCGTCTATTCTCAATCCGCGATTGAAGCCCATGAAGACTGAATTAAATATGCCTTTTCTGCTATTTACCTTCAAATTAATGGCAGCACCAAAGCGAGAATTAATAGTGGTAGCCATATCTTTACGCGGACCTATGACCGTAAAGTTTGAGAAATTGCACGTTGTGAAAGGTGCTGCGTAAGCTCCTCCCGAAATGTTATCAGACTCGAAACCATTAGATGCACCTTGAGCATCGTAAGAGTTCGGATTTCTTACAGCAAGACCAAACTGTACATTACCATTAAACCCATTATCCGTATCGAAATCATCATCTACATTGGCGAAAGAAATAAGGTTTTTAGCATTAACCGTACCGCCAAAGAATTCAAAGGCATCGTCACCATTGTAACTCACTTGCACGTTTTCTATGGTTGTGCCACTTCCCACACCGCCTAAAGTCAAACCATTGATTTCATTATTAGCAGAAAAGGGAATACCACTGTATTCGATGCGGACAAATTTCAGAATACCAGAATTATCCGTCAAATTAGGTGCAGCACCGCCCCCGAATATCCCCGTGCTGATACCATCGTGAACACCGCCTTCAATGATACCTTCACCCACAACTCTATTACCCGTAGCGTCAGTTCTTGAAAGATTTACTTGAGACCTACCTAATATAATGATACCACCCCAGTCACCAGTAGTACGGTCTCCTTTTGCACCCGATGATGTGAAAACTATTGGTTGAGTTCGGGTGCCTTCAGCTACGATTTTAGCACCTCTCGTTACGACGATAGTCCCTTTAAAGCTTTTTTTACCTTTGATAAGTGAGCCTTTTTCAATAGTAAGCGTTACACCAGGTTGGATGTAACAAAACTTATCGAGTTCCCAGATTTTAGTATTCGTTAGTGTTGTATTTTTTGTTATATAAATACCATTTGCATTGCTACTATCACCTTTAATGACTTCGGTGACAACTTGAGCCTGAATGGTCGTTAAAGTTAAAAATGCAATAAGTAATGTAAAAAATTGCTTCATAAAACGGAGTATTGAATGATAAAATAAAATTTACTCGGCAAAAGTAGAGGCGTAATATTACCTTAATGTTAAGTCAATATTAAGTTATCATTAAATCTAAAATATCTAAAATATCTAAAATATCTAACTTTTCTTAACCTAAACTTAGGAACGATACAAGAATGAATTTTTAAAAACCTTAACTTTAACTTAATCTTGGTTTAATATTAAATTAAGGTAAGGTCTGTTATTTTGTGGTATCAAAAAAGCAAATGTATAATCACATATTTTAAAAAAATTGCAAGGCGGACGGCATAGAAAAGTACTTCGGGTCGAATTAATGAAGTTCACTTGCAAAAGATATATATGCTTTATTAGTAGGTTTTTACGCTTTAAAGCGGTTAAAATAGGTACACCTCATTTAACCGCTTTTTTTATGTATAAAAAAAAGCCTTGCGCCCGCAAGGCTTCAAACAAGCCGAAACATTGTTTCGTCATTCCTTAAACAGGAATTATCGATATTAAAATTTTTTATAATACCCCCTCAGTATTTATGATGTTTTAAGCACACAGATTTACGAAATCTTAAAGAATTTCGTAAATCCTGTTTCAAATTACGCTTTCATATAGATATTTAATTTAATGGCGAGAATTGCTGATATTAACTTAATTTTAGTTATGACCACAAGTATGCTTAAACCGAATTAGCAGAAAAGAAACTTAACAACCCATTGAAAATTAAAGCAGGAAACTCTGCAATAAAAGCTCTTATTCTACCCTATTTATCATCAAAATCTTCACTCATATCATCAATTATTAAATATTGTATTTTCTTGAATTAAGCATCAATAGTTGATATGTTTATTTGGTCAAATGTTCAAATACACACCATTTAATTAACTATCCCGTATTAAAACCTAAAATATCGGCTTTCTAATTTTTATGTTTATGTTTATTTGGTCAAATGTTCAAATAAACATACCTTGCAGTCTTAAATAATAAAACGCCTATGTTTAAAAATACGCCAATAAAAAATAGAATTCAACAAACAGCAATGGATTTAATTATCCATCCTGGTACTGTAAAGGATGCTATTTTCCAACATTCGGTATTATGCCAAACATTTTTGCCTTACCGCAACCCTGGCGATGATGTCACCACGTGGGAACAACGGCAGGGTAATGTGTCGTTAGCGGTACAAGCCATGAAAGCATTTGACCCTGTAACCCAAAAACTGGAAGTTGTGGGGCTGCCTTATGGAACAAAGTCACGACTGATTTTGGCGCATATCAATTCACAAGCGATACGCACCCAAAATATGTCTTTGAATATCGAAAATTCTTTGACGGGCTTTATTAAAGTTTTAGGTTTGACAACAGATGGACGCACTATCAACGAGACAAAAGAGCAATTAAGGCGTTTGACGACATCCATCATTTCATTGGGCTATTTTAGTGAGGAGCGCAATTATCAAGTAGATTTAAAAATTGTAAAAGGTTTTGATGTCAATTTTTTAAAAGACGATAACAAAAGAGTGGTGTGGAGTAATGAAATCCTCTTAACCGATGATTATTTCAACAGTTTGATGAATCATGCTATTCCTTTGGATGAACGTGCTTTGGCGGCACTTTCCAACAATGCTATGGCTCTCGATATTTATGCTTGGTTGGCTCAACGCTTGCACCGTGTTGCTCATGGAAATCCTCAATTTTTATCATGGCAAAATTTAAAAGACCAATTCGGCAGTGGCTATAAGGACATGAAAAAGTTTAAGGAAGTATTTCGTAAAACGCTTATGACTGTGCATTTGCAATATCAAACAGCCAAAATTGAAGAAGATGATAATAAAGGATTTTGGCTCTACAACTCCCCTACCCCAATCCCTCTAAAAACGATGATTGTTAAACCCGCTGGGCTTAATCTTATTGATGGAACCTTTAAAAAATGAGCAAAATATGGTGCGAAACGAACCATTAAGCTATCGGCATGACTGAGGGTGTATTTGAAAAACCCTCCCCTAATCTATCTAAGAAAGTACGAGCATTTTGGGGCGCATTTTAGCCCATTAAACAGGCATAAATCAAGGTTTAGACAATGCCTAATAGCAATATCACAACACATGAGTTTATGCTTCCATTTTTGTTATAGTTGAGTAGTTATCCACACTATTTTTACCTTAAAATAAGGAATATTTTTAATTTTAAAGTAAGAAAGCGATTAACTATAACAAAAAGCACGAGCATTTTGGGGCTATTCTTTGATAATAATTGATGATTTGACTAAAAAAGCACGAGCTTTTTAGGGCTGTTGATGAAAAAAAGCACGAGCATTTTGGGGCAAAGCACGAGCATTTTGGGGCAGGCAAGCTAACTATAACAAAAAGCACGAGCATTTTGGGGCTGTTTTGGGGGAAATAAGTTATACACGAGCATTTTGGGGCGCAAAGCACGAGCATTTTGGGGCTTGATTTAGTAAAAAAGCGCGAGCGTTTTGGGGCTTAAACCTATATCTTTTTTATCCTATAGTTTTAACCTATAAACAAACAATAAAACGTGGTGTATTTTTTTTAAAATTAGAAATTAAGAAATCCATTATTTTGCCCATTTTATTTAAAAACAGCGCGAAATTATAGTGTTTAAAAAATGAAATATAAACGTTGTTTTTATCACACAACTTAAACGGAACTTATGATTATTGCAGTAACCAATTTGAAAGGAGGCGTAGGTAAATCTACAATTAGTCGTTTGATAGCAGCTTATTTTAGCAATCAAGGTATTAAAACGTGTATTGTGGATACCGATTTGGAACAAAAAACAGCCGCCGACTGGTGCGAGCGTCGCCCCGAATCTGCCGTTTATGTGCCTGTATTTCCCATGACTACTATTCATAACCTTCAACGGGATGTAAAAACCCATGCTGATAACGGGTATAAAATGATAGTGATTGATGGTGTACCCCAGTTGTCAGAATCAGCTACTCGTACGATAGCTGTGGCAGATTTACTGATTATACCCGTTATAGCTTCTTTTGACGACATTTTATCGCTCCGTAAGTTCATGGATAGGTACGAACAAGTTAAAGCCTTCAAAGGCGATATTCCAGCTTATACCGTGATGAATATGTATTCGGGTAGAAACAACGAGGACAAAGAAGCTCGAGAAATGATGTTCCTATTTGAAGAAGCGGGGGTAAAACCAATGAACACGTATTTAGAAAACCGTATTATACACCGCCGTTCTAACAAAGAAGGTTTGACTGCCTTAGAGCAAAACGATGATGAAAAAGCAAAAAAAGAGTCTATCGCTTTTTGTGAAGAAATAGAAAATATCATATTCTCAATTTTAGAAAAATAAATTAATAGGGATTTGAGATGCGGTTAAAATACCCAATTCTCACAATCTCCAATCTCTAAATACAATGGAAAAGAAAAACAGAATGGCAGTGCTGTTGAATAAAACAGCCGTAGAGCCGAGCAAAGTAGAACAAATTGCTGCTGCGGTACATGGTACTGGAAATGTTCTTGTAAAAGAGTCAAAAGAAAAGACTAAGAGGGTGAGTTTAGACACCCCCATCAGTACGTATAAAAAAGCTAAAAACAAATCTGTTGATTTAGGAATGACTTTGAAAGATTATTTGCTTATGCTAATTGAAAAAGATGTTTAAATGCACAAATGGTCAAATGTTTAAATACCCAAATGGTCAAATGCTCAAATGTGTGCCTATTTAGAGAAATCAAAAATTTGAATTATATATCGAATTTTCAATTTAAGCCTTTTTTATTGTACTAATATCTTCTTACTAAGTATTTAGAAAACATATTTCCTAATGGCAAAAAAACAAAGTAATTAGCCATTTCTATTTGGGAGTAATAAACAGTAAAGTATTATTGGCATTTGAATTTGTGTTTATTTGGTCAAATGTTCAAATGGGTAAATAATCAAATGGTCAAAAGAGTAAATTTTCGAGAATACTTTTCAATAACGGAATGATTTTAAAATTTCATTATAAAACAAAATAATAAAATTGTCCTTTTTCAAGAAAAGCAAGTCCGTAGAACTTGGCATAAGGGTCAACGATTTTTGTCAATAATTGATATGATAGAAATTTTGACGGACAGCCCCAAACCTAAACGCTATTGGACAGATATAATAAGTCGGTCTGAAAAAGAGAG
>JAYVKQ010000226.1:0-2185 GCA_043768285.1 Saprospiraceae bacterium
CAACCCAGCACCGAACAGTTTGAAAACGACTTACACGCCGCTCTCCAAAAACTGGATACTGACCGCCGAGTATGGGTCGAAAACGAAAGCCATAGCATTGGTTCAGTCTTCATTCCGCAAGCATTTTGGGCGCAGATGAAGGCGGCTCCCCTACTCCATCTCGAAGTCCCTTTTGACAAACGCGTGCAACATTTGGTAACCGTTTATACCACCACATCCCCCGAAGATTTGACATTATCTTTTGAAAAAATAAGGAAACGCATTGGGCATGAAGCCACCCAAAATGCCATAGACGCTATTGATAATCAAGACTTTGCAACAGCAGCCGCTATTGGTTTGACGTATTATGACAAGACTTATACCTATAATTTGGATACCAATATTACGCCTTCAAAAAATATTATGGAGGTCACGGATGTTGATATTTCAAAATTAGCGCAAAAGGTTAAAGCATTTGATATTTGACCCCCTCAGTATTCTGAACGTAATTCACCATTTTAACTATTGAAACAGGAAAAATAAATTTTAAAATTCCAATTTATTCAATACTTTTGTAGATACAAATCTATGTTAAATTAAACTCTAACGAAAACCCACTCTATGCTATTATTCGGCAACAACAAATGTCGAGCGACAAGCTATATACAAATCTTATACGGCTAAAATGTCTCCCTCTCAAAAAAAGGCATTTGATTTGGCATATTTACTACGTGTAGAAAATGATTTATATGCTGTACCTCAATTACAGACTGCCTAAAATAAGCATTAGTGAAAAAGATATAGAAATTAAAATATGAGACAGCAATTCCGCATATGGTATTAGGAATTGATGTCTCATTATTTATTTTACAAAAGCACTCATTTCATCAAAACGTCACATCCACCACAACATCCTCTGCACCACGCTTCACAACAACCTTCACCATTTCCCCTTTTTTGAATTTGCCAAGCGCGTCCATATAGGTGTAAACATTTTCAATATCCATATCGCCAATTTTTAGGATAATATCACCCGTTTTCATGCCCGCTTTGGCGGCAGGTTTGCCATCCGTTACGCCGTCAATGCGCATCCCTTTTTTATCGTAAGCATAATCGGGCATCACACCCATTGTCACCTTGAAGCTACGGGCTTGGCTTTGAGGCTGTTTTGTTTGTTGAAAATCCATTTTTGGAAACGTACAAGTTGCCTCAATCAAACGCACCGCAAAATCCAAAACACGCTTTTCACCTTGAATATCAATGAGTTCTGTATCATCACTCGGCTTATGATAGTCCGTATGTTGCCCCGTAAAAAAGCCAATAACAGGTATGCCTTTTAGGTAAAAAGAGGTATAATCAGAAGGACCAATACCTGACGAATCCTTAATAATTTTCATATCGGGTTGCATAATATCCAACATTTTTACCCACAGTGATGACGTGCCAACGCCTTGTACCATCAAGCCTTTATCTTCTCTAAGGCGACCAATCATATCCATATTGAGCATCCAATTCACTTTTTCGAGGGGGAAAGTTGGAAATTCGATGAATTTTTTTGACCCCAACAAACCCAATTCTTCACCCGAAAAACACATAAAAAGGAAGTTATACGGCTCTTTTTTATTGTTTTTCGAAAAATGACGGGCTAATTCCATCACACCCGAAGTACCAGAGGCGTTATCGTCTGCCCCGTTGTGGATTTTGCCATCGGGATTTGGGTCAAGCGAATTTTTATCCAACCCACGCCCCAAATGGTCGTAATGCGCCCCAACCACTATGGTATATTCTGCACCGTTATCCAAGTAACCGACCACGTTTTGACTTTTCTGTTTAGGCATATTGGGGTCATCATTGCCATGCGGATTGGTGACTTTGGCATATTCAAAATTATGAAACCAAGACCCCTCAGTACCCATCGGTTTCAAACCCATTTTTTTAAACTGTTTGGCGATATATTTCGCGGCTTTCATTTCGCCTGTCGAAGATGTACCACGCCCTTCGAGCTTATCAGATGCAAGAAAGGCAACGTGCTTTTTGATATTATCAACAGTGATGATTTGAGCTTGAACTGTTACCCCCCTCAGTATTTGGAGACATATTAAAACGTAAATTATATGTTTTTTCATAAAATATTGATTATGATGAATAAAATATCAGAAAAAAAGTTCCTAAAGTATATAAGTAGATGTACGATAATAAATGTACG
>JAYVKQ010000227.1:0-2023 GCA_043768285.1 Saprospiraceae bacterium
TTTTGGTTAGAAAAAGCGAAATGAGGGCTTCTAAAATCATGCAACAACGTGTTATGAATACGCCCAATTTGGAAGTGCATTGGAACACTGAAACCCTCGAAATATTAGGCGACAACGATGTAACAGGCGCACGCATTAAAAACAACAAAACGGGAGAGATTTCAGAACTCAACGTCACTGGCTTTTTTGTAGCAATTGGACATAAACCCAGCACCGATATATTTAAAGGTGTCTTGAAAATGGACGAAACGGGCTATATCATTCCCAAAGCGGGCACTACATATACCAATATACAAGGCGTATTCGTAGCGGGCGACGCGGCTGATAAGGTCTATCGCCAAGCGGTAACAGCCGCAGGCTTAGGCTGTATGGCGGCATTGGATGCTGAAAAATGGCTAACAACGAAAGGAATTATCTAATTTACAATGGACAATGGACAATTTACAATGGACAATCATTAGTGTTCAAAGGATTTTGATAAATTTCATGAAAATGTTTTGTGCGTAGGTTTAGTAAACGGAAAATTATTTTTTTTTGAAAAAAATAATTTTCCGTTTACTAAACCTTTGTCGAGAAGCATTGTAAATTATTGAAAATCAATACTTTATTTTTAAAACAAAATCTTTTGAACACTAATGATTGTCCATTGTAAATTGTCCATTGTAAATTGTAAATTGTCCATTAAAAATTAATTATCAACATAAATATACAACTCTTATGGCTACAAGATTTCGTACAGGTGTACTCCATGGTCAAGAAGTAACTGACCTATTGAATTATGCAAATGAGAAAAACTTTGCAATGCCCGCAGTCAATGTGGTAAGCAGCAGTACTATAAACGCAGTGATGGAAACGGCAAAAGCCGTCAATTCGCCCGTCATTATTCAATTTTCAAACGGCGGCGGTGCATTTATGGCAGGCTTGGGTTTGAGCAATGAAGGACAAAAAGCGTCTATTCTTGGCTCTATCGCGGGTGCTATGCAGGTGCATACTTTAGCAAAAGCCTACGGCGTGTCGGTTGTGTTACACACTGACCATTGCGCTAAAAAATTATTGCCGTGGATTGATGGCTTATTAACTGCCAGTGAAGAGTTTTATAAATTGCGCAATATGCCTTTGTTTTCTTCTCATATGTTGGATTTGAGCGAAGAACCTTTGCACGAAAACATAGAAATTTGTGAAAAATACTTAGTCCGCATGGCTAAAATGGGTATGACTCTCGAAATTGAATTGGGGGTAACGGGTGGCGAAGAAGACGGCGTGGATAACTCAGATGTGGACTCTTCAAAACTTTACACACAGCCTTCAGAAGTAGGGTACTCTTACGAAAAATTGAGTGCTATTTCGCCTAATTTCACTATTGCAGCAGCATTTGGCAACGTACACGGTGTCTATAAACCTGGTAATGTGAAATTGCAGCCCATTATTTTGAAAAATTCGCAGCAATATGTGAAAGAAAAATTTGGTTTAACGTCTGATTTACCCATCAATTTCGTTTTCCACGGTGGTTCAGGTTCTTCGCGCGAAGAAATCCGTGAAGCGATTGAATATGGTGCTGTCAAAATGAATATTGATACTGATATGCAATGGGCGTATTGGGATGGCGTGCGTCAATATGAAGCTGCCAAACACGATTATTTACAAGGTCAAATCGGCAATCCAGAAGGTGAAGATAAGCCAAATAAGAACGTATATGACCCGCGCAAATGGGTGCGTGCAGCCGAAAAAACCTTTGTTGAACGCTTAAAAGGCGCGTTTGAAGACTTGAATTGTATTAATCAAAATGCGTAATTAATGATGAGTAATTATTGATGAATGATTAATAAATTTAATGTGTAAAAAATTAATAATCATTCATCATTCATAATCATTGGTGTTCAAAAGATTTTGTTTTAAAAATGAAGTATTGATTTTTAATAGTTTTCAATGCTTCTCGACAAAGGTTTAGTAAACGGAAAATTATTTTTTTTTCAAAAAAAAATAATTTTCCGTTTACTAAACCTACGCACGAAACATTTTTAGT
>JAYVKQ010000228.1:0-17525 GCA_043768285.1 Saprospiraceae bacterium
ATACATTTTGGCTCGATTCACACATTTCGCTCTAATGCCCCATTAAGCCAAAGCCCGTGACATCTGTCATAGCTTCCACGTAGTCCATTCCGCCAATGATAGCCCCTATTTTATTGAGTTTTTTCATACTGTCGGGCGCAATATGGGCGTGTTCAGCTTGTAATTTACCTTTTTTTTGCGCAGTTGTGAATATACCTACGCCAAGTGGTTTAGTCAAAAATAAAAGAGACCCCTCAGTAGCGCCGCCATTTTTTTTGATGTTTTTTGTTGCTACCCGCCCCGTTACAGCCAAGCCAAAAATGGGTTCTGGCGAATCAATCGAGTGACCACCTGCCAACGGAATACCTGCCTCCGCACACGCCTTACGCGCGCCTTCAATGACTTGATTGGCAATTTCGGCGGGGATTTTATCAATAGGCCAGCCCAATATCGCTATGGCTAAAATCGGGGTACCACCCATTGCATACACATCTGAAATGGCATTGACGGAAGCGATACGCCCAAAATCCTCGGCATCATCCACAATCGGCATAAAAAAATCAGTTGTGGATATTATGGCTGTCCCATCGCCCAAATCCAAAACCGCCGCATCATCGCGCTCCTCGTTACCAACAATTAGGTTTTTGTAGAACAACTTTTCTTGTTGGTTTTTCAAAATACTGTCTAAAACTTTTGGCGAAATTTTGCACCCGCAACCCGCGCCGTGGCTGTATTGCGTCAATGGATATGACATCATATATTAAATGTGTTTTATCTAAGGAATGAAACGATAATAAAGTCCACCATTTATAAGATTCTTTTTAGGACTAAAAAATTCTATTTTCAAAGCAATATGGCTCAATATTACTTAAAAAATATAATCCTTTATTCAAAAAAATAATTCTCCTAAATTGTGGACTTTATTATCGTTTCATTCCTAAAAAATCATTTTAAAAAGAAATATAAAAATATCTTTGCACTTGCAATATTAAAGGCAGCAAAAACGAGTTCTAATCGTTTTTAGAACATTAAATTACTTACTCACACGTATGAAAAATTATATTTACTACCTTATCTTTTTCACCCTTGCTTTCACTGCGTGCAAAAAGAACGCAAATGACGCTAAAATCGTTGATATTGAAAAAGAATTTTCAGTACAACTCTGGGAGCAATTGGATGAAAATGGCGGCAATTTGCAATTGCAATTGTCCACTATCCAAAATCAGCCGTGTGGGGCTACACGTATTGATTATAGCCAAAACACATTTAATGATAAGGTGATAGTGACTATCAAGAATTTGATTAACCCAATCACTTGCAACAATAAACCCGAACCTGCGCGAGATACTATCAGCCTTGGCAATTTGAAAAAAGGTAGTTATAAAGTAAATATAAATCTGAAAGATATTGTTCTGAACGATGGTACTTTAAACGTCGAAGATGGTAAATACAACCTTTCGATGCGTAAGGAAGATGGTATCGCCGTAGCCAATCGAGAAATATTGCGCGTACCACAAGGGGCTATTTGGGGCTATGTAGCTTTTGACGTTGGACAAGAAGGGAAATACGCCAAATTCAATGATAATTTATTGAAAATAGTGACTCCACTCCTGATTTCGCAAGGTGATTATGGCTATTTTAATCTAAAATCGCCAACTTCACTTGAATTGAAATCACCAGTGGATACTAAAAAAGCAACAACTAAACAATTGCTTTATAAACTCAACACCACGCGCACCGATCTTCAAAATCTTATCTTTGAATACCGAGCACAAGGGTTGGATATTCAAATATTTACATTTGATGGTAAGGTTTTGTAAACGAACTTCTATATTGAGCAATAAAAAACGCACGTATCTTCAATCAGATACGTGCGTTTTTTATTGCTCAATCATTATTCAAGTTAAACACTTTCTTCCGTTTTTACCAACAATTGGAAGCCATTACCATGAATATTAACGATTTCGATATTGTCATCCTCGGCTAAATATTTGCGCAATTTGGTTACAAATACGTCCATTGATCGTGCCGTAAAATAATTGTCCTCATGCCATATTTTTGTCAAGGCTTCTGAACGTGGCAGTACATCATTGACGTGCTGGCAAAACATTTTCAATAACTGCGCTTCCTTCGGGCTTAATTTAACTTCCTCCTTGCTGCCAACCAAATTCAAAGTTCGCAATGGGTAATTGAACACGTATTTGCCGATGCGGTATTCACGTACCTCATCTTTTGGGTCGGGCTTAGGCTGGCTACGCTTCAAAACAGCTTGAATACGGAACAATAACTCCTCCGAATTAAACGGCTTGGTGATATAATCATCTGCGCCAATTTTAAAACCATTTAAAATATCTTCTTTCATGGTTTTAGCCGTTAGGAAAATAATGGGCACTTCTTTGTCCTTTTCCCGAATGTCTTTACCCAACGTAAAGCCATCTTTTTTTGGCATCATCACATCAAGGATGCAGAGCGAAAAGCCACTACCACGGCGAAAAGCCTCCCAGCCTGCCGCGCCATCGGTGGCGAGGGTCACGTCATAATCGTTCATTTCGAGGTATGAGCGGAGTACATCGCCGAAGTTAGGGTCATCTTCAACCAGAAGAATTTTTGTATTGTTCGTTGCCATGAGCAATTGTATTTTTTGTTAGTGATGAGGTGTCAGGTTGTCGTCTTTCCTTTAACGCAATATTGTTAAAATTCGTTTGTTTTTCGCCATTTTTTTTCAACATTTATTGTAAGAGACGACTAAACAACAAAAGCACATTTTGAAACTATTCCATAATCACCATATAGCGCATCTTTTACGTCAAATATTTAGCATATTCGCCTTGAAAGGTAGTCAATCTGGTAAAAATATATTTAGCTTGAAAATACGCTCTTATTATTTCGGCGTTCCTAAGGAAAAGAGACAGGTATGAATTTACATTTTTAATTGACTCTTTTACTGCCCGAATAACCCTATTTTAACTTAAATATACCCAACGTTTCCGTCAAAATACACCTCATTTTAGATTAATAATTTGCTCAAAAAAGCTCGAAATACTGAGGGGGGGGGTAACCTAAAACCTAAACCCAAGCGTTGCCACAAAATTATTGTTTCTTGTTTTGACATCTACATTAGGCTGGCGCGAAGGGCTACTCGTAAAATAAGGTTGATAGGCATAAGTTTGCTCTTCAAAGCGATAAGCAACATCAACGTAGATATGTTCTCCTCTCAAACCTGCGCCTACGGAATATATCATGCGCGGTGTAGTGTTGTCCTGAAATGCAGAACCTAAGATATTGACCCCCGCCCTAATTCTAAATATATCCAAAGCGGCTTCTCCGCCAATGCGTAGATTGACCACTTTTTTATATGTCGCCTTTATATCATCATTGATTTCTGTTTCGTATTTTTTCAATTCGGCTATCCGTTGCTGCCCAATCGAATCGGGCGTGCTGAAACGAATACGCGCTTTTGAATAATCCAAAAATTCGGCATCAGCACTGACAAAACCATATTTACCAATCAAAAAACCAACACTTGTCATTGTTTTTAAAGGCGTATTGACAGAATATTTGACTTCAAATTCTGTTGAATTGGCTTCAACACTTTTTGGTGTACTCTTTACAGTAAAATCATAAATAAAATCTGCCGTTTGGGTTTCGCCTAAATCATACGTCGTAGGTGTATGTAACGCTAAACCGATACGTAAGGCTTGAATTGGACGATATATAGCCCCAATTTTCAAGTTAATACCCGTTCCATTGGCTTTATACTCATTCTTATAACTCAATTTATTGAAAACGGGAACAGACCCATTGTTGTCACTTTCGCCATAATCATTGGAGTAGTCATATTTGACAAAAGGCACACCAACCGTTGCACCGACCATGAGTTTTTCATCAAAATTACCTGCGTAAGATATAGCCAATTCATTGACGCGCCCCACCGTTTTGATGGTTTGGTAGCGGGTCAATATCTGACCTTCTTTGCCATCAAAATCACTATAATAGATTTTTTTACCTGCCACTGTGGAGTCATATATCGCTTCAGCATCGTATGCTAAGGCACTACCCAATTCGTCCCATTGCCCTTGAGCAATTTGATTTTTGAATATTGTGACTATTGAGCCAGGCGATGTACCATTATAATACGTTGTGCGGTTAAAATCGCCTAACCTATTGATACCTATGCCAAAATTTCCTGTTTTCCATCTGCTGTTGCTACTGGCAGAAGGTTGAGAAGCCAATACCAAACCGACATTATTGAAGGTTACTTTATTACTACGGTCATCATAAGGCACATTGCCATTTAATTGCGCAGTGGTATTGACATTAAGAAAACCCATTGAAACTGTCAAGTCAGAACCTCGATATACTGCCAAGCCCGCAGGGTTGATACTCACTACCCCAAAGTCACCACCCATGACGCTCATAGCATTGCCTACACCCATTGTACGCGCAGTGCCACCATATTGAAAGGCAGAATAACGCAAGGCATCTGTGGCAGTTTGTGCCCTTGCGTAGGAAAACAAAGATAGTAAGGCTAAGGTTAAATATATTCTTTTCATCGTCTCATCTTTTTAAAGTCAAAGAAAAAAGGTTCGTTTTAGTGCAACAGAACGCTGTTCCGTTGAGTGTAATGGTCTGCAACGGAACAGCGTTCCGTTGTACTTAACTCATACCGACTGTACATAAAAAAGGCGGGTGCAAAGTGCTGTCACCATTTCGCACCCGCCGTATTTTTATAAAACACAACGGTTTTTTATTAACTGTGAACTGTGTGGTAAAAAATAAACAGTTCACAGTTTATAGTTCACAGTTCAACAGTTATTCTCCACCACCACTTCTGCCATTGCTGCGTCCATTACCACCACTACTGCGCTCGTTGTTTGAAGGAGCGGGTGCTGGTGCTGGTGGCGGCGAATAGCTTCTATTCTCTTGCTGACGAGCGGGTTCAGACGACCTTTCTTGTCTTGGTGGCGGGCTATATGAACGGTTGTTATCGTCAGAGCGTCTTGTTTCGTTGTTGCGATTAGGGCGTTCTGTACGAGCGGGTCGTTCACTCTCGCTACTGCCCGAAGGCTCTACGCTGCGCGTTGGACGTTCTTCTCTTGTGCGTTCTCTTGTTGGTGTCGTGCGCTCCGTTTCTTGCGGTCGAGCGGGTTCGTAAGTCCGGTTCTGGCGTTGAGGGCGTGTTGGGCGTTCTTCTGATACCCCCTCAGTATTTCTATCATTTGAGCGGACTTCATTCGTTCTTGTAGAATTGTCGGACGACTCGGTGCTGTATTTTTGGCGGTTACCACTTCTGGTGTTTGTGCCGTTGGTTGGGTTCGCTGCGCCTGTTTCAGGTACTTGGCTATCTCTGCCAAGCGTTCTATTTTCTTGAGCGCGATTTCTATCATCCGCCTTTGGTGTGTCGCTGCCACTTCTATTATTTCTAACAGTACCAGTAGGCGGCGCGGGTTCCGTCAAACGTCCATTTGAGTTGGTACGAGGCGCATAAGTGCGACCTCTGCCTACATTGTTGTTGCCATTATTGAAATTATTAGAATTGGAGTTATTCCAATTATTAGCATTGCTCGTATAATGTCCATTGTGATATGGGTAATTGTTACGACCAAAACCACCATAGTAGTTGTTGCCCCAGCCGTTGTTAAAACCCCACGGGTCAGAGTTAAAACGGTTCATGCCCCATGAGTTCATACCCCAGCTATTATAGTTATAGGTATTAAAAGCACAGTAATCATTCCAATAGCGATTGTACCAACCGGCATTGTTCCAGCGATTGTAGCGATTGTAGTTGTTCCAGTAGCTGTTGCCAAAAGAAAACATTACCGTTGGACGACGGAACATGCGGTCATAATAATATGGGTCGTAGTAGTAATAATCTACATAAGCCAAATCATAGTAGCCAAAGCCACGATAAGGGCGATGGAAACGATTGATGCGTGATGCATACTGATAATCATCATAATCATCATCATATTCGTAATAATCACCTTCGTAAAACTCGTCATCTTGACCCGCGTTAGCATTAGAATTATTATTGGTATAATTCTGATTAGAACGGGTTTCGGTACGGGCATTGTCGTTGCGCGAGCTGCGAGTATCACGACTTGGGTCGTAATAAACATCATCATATTGCGCGAAAGCGGTGACGTTCGAGAGCAACGCCACTAACAAGGGAAATATCATATAACGTCTCATGCGCTGAAAGTTTTTAGTAAGTGAAAAATGAAGAACGCAAGTGTTTAAGTTTTATAGCATAAAATTAATACTTTTGCGCCCTCAATGTAGTTAAGGCTAATTTAAATATTTTGATTATTGTGTTAAAAATGTTAAAATTTTATTCTTAACATTTTTATTCGACAAATATACACCTTTTAACGCAATTTTGAAACTGTTTTGGGGCATATTGTCGTAAAGAATTGCATATATCTGTTAAACATCTTTTAGACTAAAAATATCTTTAAAATCTCAACCGTGGTAGTTATTTTTTAGTTAAAATAAGGGTTTAGAGACAATTTCGTCGTTAAAACAGCCACCCCCTCAGTATTTTTAAGAAGTTAAGTGCGTTTAAATGGCTCACTATACTATTGTCCATTATACATTTTCAATTATCCATTATAAAATATTATGTCAAAAGAAATTACTTCCCGAGCCGAGAATTATTCGCAATGGTATCTCGATATTGTTAAAAAAGCGGGTTTAGCGGACAACTCGCCTGTGCGTGGGTGCATGATTATTAAACCACACGGTTATGCCTTGTGGGAAAATATGCGCGATGCTTTAGATAAAATGTTTAAAGATACAGGACATTCCAATGTGTATTTCCCTTTGTTGTTGCCCAAAAGTTTTTTAGAAAAAGAAGAAGAACACGCCGAGGGTTTTGCAAAGGAATGTGCCATCGTTACGCATTATCGGTTAAAACCCGATCCAAATAATAAAGGTAAATTGATACCTGACCCCGATGCCAAACTGGAAGAGGAACTCATCATTCGCCCGACTTCCGAAACCATTATTTGGGATACATATCGCACATGGATAAACTCCTACCGCGATTTACCTTTGCTCTACAACCAATGGGCAAACGTGATGCGTTGGGAAATGCGTACCCGCCCGTTTTTGCGAACTGCCGAGTTCTTATGGCAAGAAGGGCACACAGCACACTCAAGTTCGCAAGAGGCGGTTGAAGAAACCTTAACCATATTAGATTTATACGCTGATTTTGCAGAAAATTGGATGGCAATGCCTGTTATAAAAGGTATCAAACCTGCCCATGAACGCTTTGCAGGAGCCGTTGATACCTATTGTATCGAAGCTCTGATGCAGGATGGAAAGGCTTTGCAAGCTGGTACTTCTCACTTTTTGGGGCAAAATTTTGCCAAATCGTTTGATGTCTTGTTTTTAAATAAAGAAAACAAACAGGAACACGTTTGGGCAACCTCTTGGGGCGTTTCTACACGCTTGATTGGCGGTTTGATAATGACACACTCCGATGATGATGGTTTGGTTTTACCGCCTAAACTCGCACCTGTGCAAGTCGTTATCGTCCCAATTCCGAAGCCATCTCCTGAAATAATGGAAGCCGCAGAAACCATTGCGAAAGATTTGCGTCGCCTTAATATTCGTGTGAAAATTGATGCAGACGAAATCAAACGCCCTGGATTTAAGTTTGCGGAATATGAAATGATTGGTATTCCTGTGCGCATTGGTATCGGTGCAAGAGATTTAGCTGTCGGTAAAGTGGAGATAGCAAGACGCGACACAAAGGAAAAAATGAGCGTAGATACTGAGGGGGTCGCCGATTATATCAAAATTTTGCTGTCGGACATTCAAGACAACCTTTTTGAAAAAGCGAAAGCCTATCGCGCCGAACATATCACCAGCGTAGATACTTACGAAGATTTCAAAACCATATTAGATGGGAAAGGCGGTTTCATTTTAGCCCATTGGGACAATACCCTCGAAACGGCTGATAAAATCAAGGAAGAAACAGGCGCGACTATTCGCTGTATTCCATTAGACAGTGATAAAGTAGCTGGCACATGTATGCTTACAGGCAATCCATCGCCGCAAAAGGTTTTGTTTGCAAGGGCATATTAAAATTATACCCATACCACTGTTTTTAAAAGTGAGCCTTAATGCTAATTTGGCACTTTATGAAAACTAAGATTTATTTTTCATGCTCGGCAGGACGGGAGGCTGTTTTTGATTTTCTTTTTAGAAAAAGAAAATCAAAAACCTTCTTGGGTTTTTTTTAATAATTAGAGTGCCAAAGTAGAATTAATGGGTCATATTATGTTCGGAGAACTTTTGAAGCTCTCCGAACATTTGCATAAATATTAACATTGAAATTGTTTAAGTTGATTTTGAAATGTAAAAATCAACACTATTTTTTCGTTATCAATTTTATCAAAAACAATAGTAATTATGCACGTATTTATAACAAATTCATGCGCTTACTCGTTTTAATTATATTAGTTTTGCAACGTTGTTGTATTGATATTTACAAGTTTATAGACGCTTTCAAAAGCATCTGTAACCTTATCTCTACTATCACTCAGTATTTTATGTTAAAAAAAGCCTAAATTTCATGTAGTTGTGTGAAAAATATAGACCTATTGCGTCTAAATTAGCGACAACGTTTTTTATTTTCTTCACAAAAAAGACAAGTAACCTATGAAAAGGATATTATTAATGTGCGCTGTTTCTGTTGGTTTTTTAATGGCTTGTAATACGTCTAAAAGCGGTACTATAAACCAACAACCGCAGCAATTTGCTGCCCCTTCCGTAAGCGACACACCGAAAAGGATGTCCGAAGAAGAAGCTAAAGCAACTCAACCGCAACAAGGTGAAGCGCAATTACTTCACACCAATGACCGCGTGTTGACTAAAAAAGTAAGAGGTAAGAGTATGAATGCTCAAATGGAGGCAGCTTTCTCTGTGCCTGTGCGTGATACAACACGATAGGGCAGGCATATGATACCCCCCAGTATTTTTTTTGATTTTCAACAATTTATAATAAGCATTGCCATTTAAAATAGTAACAACCAATTTATGAAATCTTTCAAAAAAGACAGTATGAAAAAGTTTTTGTACGCCTTAGTCATGGTTTTGCCATTGCTAATTGCTTGTAATGCCCCAAAAGGAACGACTACTGATAAAACAAGTACGGCTGATAGAACGCCCGCCGCTTTGCAGCCTCCTAAACCTTCTACACCCGATGCTAAAACTGAAGTGCTTGATACCACTGAAGTCATGGAAGGTCGTGCTGATGATGTAGCGGGTATCAATGATTTGGTGGATACCATTCCCGTCTATCGCGCTACGGCGAAAATGGACAATGATATTATCCATACCAAATTGGATGTGCGTTTCGATTGGGCAAAGCAACACGTAATAGGCAAGGCTTGGATTACTGCCAAACCCTATTTTTATCCATTGGATAAAATAGAGTTAGATGCGAAAGGTTTTGACATAAAAAAGGTCACTTTAGAAAATGGCGCAGCCTTGACCTATACCTATGCTGAAGATAAATTGACTATCAATTTGGGTAAAAAATATACCCGCAACGATAAATATACGGTCTATATCGAATATGTCGCCAAACCAAACGAAGCGCCAGAAGGTGGCAGCGAAGCCATTACGAGTGATAAAGGCTTGTTTTTCATCAATGCTGATGGCAGCGAAGAAAAACCAAAGCAAATTTGGACGCAAGGCGAAACCGAAAGCAATAGCAAATGGTTCCCGACTTTCGATAAGCCTAACGAAAAAATGACCAATGAAATTTATATGACCGTTGAAGACAAGTACAAAACTTTGTCAAATGGTTTGATGAAAAGTTCTAAGAAAAACAGCGATGGTACACGCACCGACCATTGGCTCATGGATATGCCTCACGCGCCCTATTTGGTGATGATGGCAATTGGCGAATTTGAAGTTGAGACTGAAAAATGGAATGGTAAGGACATTATGTACTACGTTGAGCCTAAATATAAAGGCAAAGGCAAGGTGATATTCAAACACGTACCCGAAATATTGACGTTTTTCAGCACCCGATTAGGTGTTCAATATCCGTGGCAAAAGTTGGCACATATTGCCGTCCGAGATTATGTGTCGGGTGCAATGGAAAACACCACAGCTATTATCTATGGTGAGTTTATGAACGGCACTGAGCGTGAGTTGATAGATAAAGATTATAACGAAATAGTCGTGGCGCACGAAATGTTCCACCATTGGTTTGGCGATTTGGTGACGGCAGAAAGTTGGTCAAATTTGACTGTAAATGAGTCATTTGCTGATTATAGCGAGTCGCTTTGGTTGGAACATAAATATGGTAGAGATGCCGCCGACCACCATCGCCGCGAGGTAATGGATGGATATTTTGGTCAAGCGGAGCAACGGATGCACCCCCTCGTAGATTTTAAATACAATAGCCGCGAAGATATGTTCGATGCGCACAGTTATAATAAAGGTGGCGGTATCTTGCATATGTTGCGCACCTACATGGGTGACGAGGCATTTTTTGAAGGTTTGAAAAAATATTTGACTGAAAATGCCTACAAAACGGGCGAATCGCACCAATTGCGTTTGGCGTTAGAAGAAGTAGGCGGCGAAGATTTGAGCTGGTTTTTTAACCAATGGTATCACAAATCAGGGCATCCTGAGTTGGATATTACTTACGAATATGATGAAGCAAATAAAAAAATGAACGTAACGGTATTGCAAAAACAAGAAGCAAAGGGCGATGTGCCTTACGTCTATGAGTTGCCCGTTGCCATGGATATTTACCAAGCCGCAGGTCAAGCTCCTACGCGCCATAATATTCGTACTACAAAACGCGTTCAAACGTTCACTTTTGATGTAGCCAGCAAACCAGCTTTGGTAGATTTTGATGCCGAAAGAATACTTTTAGCGGCTAAAAAAGACAATCATAACGATGAGGAGTGGGCATTTATGTATGCTAATGCGCCGCGTTACTTGGCACGTATGGAAGCCATCGAAGCTATCAGAACGAGCAAGAATCCAAAGGCTCAAGCCACAATAAAAGCCGCATTGAACGATAAATTTTGGGGTGTAAGAGAAACAGCTGTGCAAGCGGTGATGTACAAAGAAGACCCTTCCGTATTGGACAAAATTGCAATTATCGCGGCGAATGATACACGATCGACAGTGCGCTCGGCAGCTATTTCTAAATTGGCTTCTACCAAAGATGCCAAATGGGTAGGTGCTTATCGCAGCGTTTTGGATAAAGAACCCGCTTATCCAGTTATTTCGTCAGCCATGCAAGCCATGTATAAAGTGGACCCTAAAGCGGCGTTGGAAGCGGCTAAAAAGTTTGAAAATGATGATAATAGTGACCTGATCAGTGGCGTAGGCAGTATATATGCAGACAATCCTCAAGCTGACCAAATACCTTTTTTTGAAAAAAGCCTCACGAAGGTAGATGGTATGGGTGCTATTAATTTTGTCAGCAACTACGTAAAAATTTTGGAAAAACTCAATGATGGCAGCATCATAGAGAAAATGGCAAAATTGCGCGATTTGGGTATCAACCAAACTCAATCGCCATATAGACGTTTTGCTTGTGCAAAAGCTATTTATGATTTAGCAAAAAAATATAAAACGCAAGGCAATACCAAGCATGAAGAATTAACCAAATTGCTTTCAGAAATTGTGAGTAAAGAAACCAATGAGCAATTGAAGGCGGTATATGCACAGATGATGGGCATTTAATTCTATGAATAACTAAACTTACAGTGTCCCGAATTTTCCTTGTTGGGAAATTCGGGATTTATTTATAGATAAGTACCAACCATGACAATAATGACTAACAAAATATCATCCATGTATGAATAAAGGCAAATTATTCCTCATACCTACCCCTCTCAGTATGGATGCACTGCATACCATACCGCCGTATGTCGTTGCGCTCATTCATCGTTTGGAGGTTTTTATTGCCGAGCGTGCAAAGACGGCACGGCATTTCATAAAAGCCACTAACCCGCCTTACCCCCTCAGTATTTTGACCGTAATTGAGATAGAAAACGATACGCAAAGTGTTGATTTTCAAGAAATTAAAAAAATAATTGACACTGGGAAAGATATAGGTATTATGTCAGAAGCGGGTTGCCCTGGAATAGCTGACCCAGGTGCGAAAATTGTAGAATGGGCACACCGACAAGATATAAGTGTTGTGCCAATGGTAGGCCCATCTTCAATACTACTGGCAGTGATGGCATCAGGCATGAACGGGCAATCGTTCACATTTCATGGCTACCTTACTGCAAAAAGAGGAGATTTGGGCAAAGATTTGAAACGCTTGGAAGAATTGGCACGAAAACACAACCAAACCCAAATTTTTATTGAAACCCCCTATCGCAACAACCCATTGATTGAAACGGCTTTGACAACCCTTTCGCCTCAAACTAAATTCTGCATCGCCGTGGATATTACGGGCGAAAATGAATTTATTTGCACAAAAAGTATTGCCGAATGGCGCAAGATGGGCGCATTGGATTTTCACAAACGCACAGCTATTTTCTTAATCGGTTGATTACAAACTTTTTATCTTTGTTCCAAAATTAGAACGTATGGCAATATTCAAACCAGATTACGCTTATCTTGACCAATTCATAGAACAGGCTCTTTGGGAAGATGTGCGCTCGGGCGATGTCACGGGTTTGGCGTGTATCCCTGCCGATAAGCGCGATAAAGCGATATTGAAAGTGAAAGCTGATGGCATCTTAGCGGGTGTCGAATTGGCAGAACTCATTTTCAAAAAAATAGACCCCTCCGTAAAATTGACCATTTTTAAGCGCGATGGAGATGTCATGCACTTCGGCGATATTGCTTTTGAAGTAGAATGTAATACCCAAGCATTGCTCAAAGCCGAGCGTTTGGTTTTGAATACGATGCAGCGCATGAGTGGTATTGCCACCATGAGCCGCCACTACGCCGATACAGTACGGGATTTACACGTCAAAATATTAGATACTCGCAAAACCACGCCTTTGATTAGGCATCTCGAAAAATGGGCGGTCAAAATCGGTGGTTGCGAAAATTACCGCATTGGCTTATACGATTGGTTTATGATAAAAGACAACCATACCGATGCGTGTGGGAGTATTACGAAAGCCATAGAAAAAGTCGTGGACTATAAAAAAGCCAACCCCTCAGTATCAGACTATGGTGTGACGGTGGAAGTGCGCAATCTTGACGAATTGCAAGAGGCTATGGCAGTAGGGCACGTCACACGTATCATGCTCGATAACTTTACAATAGCCAATATGAAAAAAGCGGTAGCAATCGTGAAAGGTCAATATGAATTGGAGGCTTCGGGCGGTATTACGCTCAAGAACCTACGCCGCACAGCTCAAACAGGGGTCAATTATATCTCGTCGGGTGCGCTGACCCATTCGGTCATCAGCCTTGATTTGAGTTTGAAAGTAGTCAAAGCGAAGTAACATAAATAAATAAAAACCAACGGTGCAAATCTTACAAAGTTTAACGCAATTCATTAGACGGCAACCTGTATATATCTCTTGGCTCATCAAGGGAATAATTTTTATATTGTTTGCTACTTTGTTATGGTATGAGTTTTCTTCAAGAGACGATATGGAGAAAATCCAAAATGCTTTTTTGACCCAATATGGCGGCGATAAAATATTTTGGCTCTATCTCACGCTTGCCTTTATGCCCCTCAATTGGGCAGCCGAAACGATGAAATGGCTGCATTTGATACGCCATTCTGAACCTATATCTTTTTTGAAAGCCTACAAAGCCGTACTCGCGGGTGTTACATTTTCGATATTCACGCCCAATCGGGTAGGTGAATTCGGCGGACGTATATTATTTCTGAAATCACGTAATGCCATAAAAGGTATTTTTTCAACCATCGTAGGGAGTTGGGCGCAGCAAATTGTCTTAATTACGTTTGGGTTTCTGGGATTCTCTTACTTTTTAGTCGTATTGTGGAATGCCGAAAAAATAATATTGCAAGGCGTTATTTTTCTGGGAATGTGCTTAATTGGCTTGATGTTTTTTATGTTTTTAAATTTAGAAATCTTAGTGCCCGTCTTTAAAAAAATAAAATGGCTCTATCGTTTTCCAAGAGTGATAAAAAACGTGAATATCATTAGGCACTATACAAAATGGGAATTAGGGAAGACGCTTTTTTGGGCATTTGCGCGTTATTTCTTATACAGTTTACAATATTATTGGATAGTGCTTTTTTTTGGAATCAACGTCTCAATTGAGAAAGGTTTATCGTGCATCGCTACCATATATTTATTGCAAACAAGCATACCGCTTCCGCCCATATTCGGATTGGTGGCGCGCGGTGAAATCGCCCTAAAAGTATGGGGATTATCTGATGCAAATCCCATCAGTATCTTGGCAGCCACATTTACCTTATGGATAATAAACCTGATTATTCCAGCGTTTATTGGTTTAATATTTATTCTTAACGCAAATTTGTTAAAATCATTAGGTTATGAAAAAAATCCTTAAAAATGGATTGTTTTTGCCCCTTATTTTGATTGTTTCAATGGCTTTTATGCCTCATGGGGCAATCCAAACACCTCAAAATGTAGCTCAAGATACCGCTACATCTACGACCTATGCTGCGTCCAATATCAATTTTCAATCGGGCGAAGAGCTTGTTTATAAAATTTATTATAATCTTAACTTTGTCTGGATACCCGCAGGTGAGGTGACTTTTAAAATTGACGACAATAACAATACTCAATATCACATAGCGGCTACGGGGCGTACCTATTCGAGCTACGAGTGGTTTTACAAAGTCCGCGACAATTATCATTCATATATTGATAAAAATACCCTATTGCCTTCGTTGAGTATTCGGGATGTGAACGAAGGCAAATATCGCCTGTATAGCAAAGTTTCATACGACCAAAATGCTAAAAAAGCGTTTTACCAAAGAGGTAATAATGAAAGCAAAATAGAAAGAAGCGGTCAATTAGAAACGAAGGACTTTATGCACGATGTCCTTTCCATCATATACTATTGTCGCACATTGGACTACGACAATGCCCAAGCGGGTAAAGAATATCCCATCAAGATTTTGCTTGACGAGGAGATATATCCTTTAAATTATAAGTATCTGGGCAAAGAAGATAAAAAAATACGCGACCTCGGCAAATGGTCAACCATCAAATTTACACCAAAGTTGGTCAGTGGTAATATGTTTAAAGAGGGTAATGAAATGAAAATATGGGCAAGTAACGATGCCAATAAAGTGCCTTTGATGATAGAGTCGCCCGTATCAGTAGGCTCCGTAAAAGTGGTTTTGAAATCTTGGAAAGGCTTGAAGTTTGATACTTCGGCTAAGAAGGAATAGATGTTACCCCCTCAGTATTTTTCTATATTTTTTCAAAAAAGTACGTTTTAGCGTTAAACAATAATGGGATTGATTTTATTTTTTCAAAAAATAAAATCAATCCCATTATTGTTTAAGTTCCCTTTGCTAATATTGTGCTTCAATTCAATGATTTATGTCTAACAACACGATTAACCATTTAGCTCCTTTTTTCCATTATTATGGTTTTGGCAACGCTTCGTTTGTCCACCATCTTTTGCCGTCAGATGCTGTGCGTATGCCGACCTCGAATGTGCTCTATATTTTAGAAAAAAAATTGGGACACAATTTCCACGCAGCTTTCAATCCATATCACACATTTGAAAGCCCTTTGAAAAAAAGTCAAACCCCAAGTGGCGATTGGCTCAAAAAAGTCAATATGGTCGGCATCAACGTCCGAACCATTCAGTCATTTTGGAATATCATCAAATATAATTTCACGCTTTCAGACGGCCAGCAAGCCATTCACCTGTTGCCGATATGGGAGCCTGGCGTGGTAGCCAGCCTATATGGTATGAGTAGTTGGCAAATCAACGGCGCATTTTTCAGCGAAGAGTTGCGCCAAGCCATGCCACATTTGGATACTGTTGAAAAACAATTGAAAGTAGTCATCAATATATTACACGCGCTTGGTAAAACGGTGGGCATGGACGTAATACCACATACAGACCGTTTTTCGGAACAAGTTATTGCCAATCCGCAATGTTTTGAATGGTTGCAACGCATTGATTTTGAAATAGTTAGACATGAGAATAATTTACACGAAGTGGTCAAAGACCTCATTGTAGATTGCATTAATCAAAGAGATACCCCCTCAGTATTTTGGACATCAAAATCGCTTTTTGAGCTACCTGAACACACCCGCTTGAAAATTTTGTTCGGCGAGCCACATGATTTTTGGGGACGCTTGCATAACCGTGAAGCCATTATGAATTGGCTTTATGAATACCATTTTGAAACCGTTCCTGCCACAATGGGTCCCCCTTATCGCGGTTTGAAAGTGGATGAAAATGGGGTAACTATTGACGCGGAAGGACGCAAATGGGCAGACTATGTGATAACAAAACCCGAAAAATTTAGTCGCGTTTTTGGTCCTTTGGCACGTTATAAACTCTATGAGAATAAAAAAAATAATGCCGATTGGGCAATTGATTTTAATAAACCGATAGTTGAAAACTGGGATTATGTGGCGCGGCATTACGCCAATATTCAAAAAATATACAATATTGATTTTATGCGAGGCGATATGGCGCACGTACAGATGCGTCCACAAGGTGTTCCAAATAAACCAGATACGCATTATGATATTTTAGCTTATATCAAAAAATATATTCAACGAGACGTGCCGTATTTCGCTAATTTTGCCGAGACCTTCCTTGCCCCTGCGGGTGAAATGGCATACGGTGATGAAGTAGAACACCTCGAAGCATCAGCGGCGGATAGCACTTTGGGCGACTTGCAAAGTATGGTGGTTGGGTCAAAACGGTTTTTATCGGAGTTTGGTCGCTATCTTGATATATTGCACACGCGACAAGTTGCACCCAATTTCACCTTAATGACGGGCGATAAAGACGACCCACGTTTCGATGAATTTTACTTAAAAGGTAATGAAATTCGCCAATTTATAGCCTTATTTCTAACTGAAATGCCCAGCTATGTGGGTCTTGGTTTTGAACAACGCGACCCGCACCCCACACCCGCACCCAACGAACATTATACAAAGCTCTACGTTTTTCATATCGAAGAAGGCGAAAAAGCTACTGATGGTGATTATGTTTGGGGCATTAATAAGCCGCTTTTTGAACGTTTGACTGCCTTGAAAATATATGCCGAAAAAATTAGGCGCGATATAGAAAATGTTGATTGTCAATGGCTTATAAAACCATCATTAGATAATAAAGTTATTGTTTGGCAATGTAATGACTATCTCTTTGTAGCCAATTTGGATATTGATAATACTGCTGAAAATATAGCGTTACCCCCTCAGTATTTCGAGGCGATTTCAAGTCTTGTAAGTAATTTTTCTACTATCAATTCTGAAAAAGAAGTTTTGAAAAAGAAAAAAGGGGCTTTTGCTATTAATGCTCTTATAGCAGGTGAAGGGCGTGTTTATAAAGTGCTTGATTAATATTACTTTATAGATTTAGCGGTTTGGCAAGCGGTTTAGGAAACGGAATTT
>JAYVKQ010000229.1:0-16326 GCA_043768285.1 Saprospiraceae bacterium
CGTACATTCACACCTGTTACACGTTTATCACCTGCTTCAGCTTCAGAAATCCACAATCTTTGAACCGTAGTTGGTACAGTAGAGTTAGTTGCTAAAAAGAATGGGTTAGACGCATCACCACTTGTAGTTGAGTATAAAAAGTTAGCACCTACATTTGAGCCTACAGCCAAATCTAAGAAAGACCCTGCTAATGCTGTATTCATACCTGCCCAATCTTTTTGATACATTGCAATACGCGCAGCTAATGCACGATTGAATTTCTTGAAAGTTGCTGGCGTATTCATGTTAGGATAGCCACTAACAGGGAACGGAAAAGCTGCACCACCTGCATCTAATGCCGCATTACCTTCGTCACATAAGCCTTTGATGTATGTTAATGAAGCAGCATAATCAACGAATGGACCAGGTTTCAAAATGTCTTTCACGTCTGTACGAATACCCACTTCTGGCATCATATTGACGCAGTTTAACATCGCAAATGCTTGAACAGTTTTTGCAAAACCTTTGCAAGCACTTTTTTGTGTTGCAGATAAATTGGTAGATTTTTCAGCGGATTGCATAAAAACCTCTGCACGGCGGCGTGAAGCGTTGGTAGAGTTATACCAACCATAGAAAATACCACTTGGGCTTATATTGGTTGCGCCCAATAATTCAGTATAGTAACGGCTATCCGTTGAATTGAATACAACAGTTTCGCGGCCAATAGAACCAGCAATCCAACTTAATGTGTAATAGGCATCACGCATAGAGGATTCGACACCAACACCCAATTGACCAATTTGAACTAAAGAGGCATTTTCTAAAACGGACTCGATGGTTGGGTTGTTCAAATCTTGAATTTTATCTACTTCAAGTAGGCTGCACGATGCGATAGTACCCGCAGCGCATAAGCCCAATATGAATTTTTTAATATTTTTCATTGTATAAAAAATTTTTAATTTAAAAAATATATACCCCCTCAGTATTTTGAGAGGAAATTGAAGATTATGAGATTTGATATTAAGATATTAGAGATTAATAATGATTATTATTTCAAAATCTCTATTCGCATAATCACCATTCTCATATTTCTACTCTAATTAAAACTCAAATATCAAATGACCAAAAATCTTTTTGCTTGAAGGGAATGGTGCCAAATCCACGTTAGCACCCAACGCCGTGTTACCGAAATTAGAAGCCTCTGGGTCATATCCATTTTTCAAGTAATCAGAAATAGTAACATAGTTTTGTGCTGATACACCGACACGGATGCTACTTACTTTATTATTTGTTGTTTTAGCAATACCCGGTATAGTATAATACAACGACAACTCGCGTAAACGGATATAACTTGCATCAAATAGATAATTCAAAGTATTATAACCAGGGTTACCGAATATACGTGAAGATGATTGGTCTTTTACGTTAGCTGTCCAGTCGAAAGTTGTGCCACCTTCATCTTTTAATTCACGCGTCAATGATGAATTGTATGCCCCCTGGCTTGAGTGCCAAGTCATTGAGAAATCAAAGTTTTTAGCAAATGTCACATTATTTATCCAAGACATTTGGTACTGTGGTTGTGAGTTTAAGCCCATATTAACAGGGCTGTTACCATTTACGTCACGACCGAACCATTGTGTAGGCGATACACCTTGCTTCAAACGCGTACGACCAAATTCACCGAAACCTGTACTGGCAAATTGCTCGGGAACGATTAAGCGTTCCATAATCGTTTTGTTATTCCAGAATTGTAATGTACTTGTCCAATTAATACTGCTTTTTTTAATAATATTAGCAGTTACACCAATTTCAATACCTTTATTACTCAAATCACCAATAGGGAAACGAGAAATAGACGTAACACCAGTAGCGGTTGACAATGGGAATGAAAACAATAAATCATAAACAGATTTATTATAGTAAGAAGCCTCTAAGGTAATTCGATTTTTCATAATACCGAGGTCTAAACCTATTTCCAATTCTTGTGCAGTTTCTGGTTCAAGTGCGCTATTACCATTAACAGTTGGCGATTGAGATCCCAATTTACCACCGTAATTTACACCTACAAGTGTTGTATAAAGTGCGCCATAAGGGGCTACACCGCCTGAACGACCAAAAGCAACACGTGGCTTAATTTGAGAGAAGAAACCATCTTTTAAGCCTTCGAAGTTAGCTACATTAACAGCCAATGATGCTCTTGGGAAAGCATACCATTTTGTATTGTCGCCATTCAAAGATGACTTATCAAAACGAACGCCAACACGCCCAATCACTTTATCGCCCCAGTTAAAGTCTTGACTAACGTCAGTCGCCACATCTTGCGCTTTACTTTGGAAGCTATTAGTCAATACAACAGCTGCAGTAGTAGGGTTAGTTTGCTTTGGCAATAAGCCAGTGCCTTGCGTCCATGTTTCATCTTGAACTTGAACATTACGCAACAAACCTACTTGTGACGTTAATTCAACACCTGAAATATTCCAGTTATATGTCAAAAACGATTGCATATAAGTGAAAAGTGCTTTATTGTTAGTAAAACGAGAAGCTCCTGGATTAGGTCGTCCTGCTTGATAAGCCATATCTTCGGGTGCGTATGTACGTGGTTGAGAGTGAACATAGTCAGCACCACCTTTGATAGATAATTTCAAATTGCTGCTTTCACCTCTTAATAAATTAAAATTAACTTCACCTGAATTTAAAAAGCGGTTCGTAAAATCTTCGTTTTTCATACGGTCACGTACTTCAAATGGGTTTTGACCAGTGCCAGGCCATCTCGGATAGGTTGTAATACCATTGACAACTTTAGGCGTAATATCAATAAAGTTAGGAATGTACGCATAGGTATAAGCCAATGATACACCGTTATTATCGTTACCTAAGAAACTACGAGAGCTGTAGGAATTATAATAAGCTGTACTCAATTTTACATCAATCCAATCATTAATACGATGGTCAACATTTACACGCGTAGAATAACGCTTGAATCCAGTATTAGCCAAAATACCTTTTTCATCGTTATAGCCACCAGATAGATAGAAACGTGTTTTATCGTTACCACCAGAAACACTTAGGTTAGTGTTAGAAATCATACCCGTTTCACCAAAGAAAAGTTTATCATAATCCCAAGTTTGACCATTAGCCGCTTTCAATTGTGTTATGGCAACATCCACGTCAGACTCACCATAATAGCCACCATAAGCTCTAATTTTGGCTTCTGTCCAGTTTTCTGATGGTAAAAGATTTAAGGCAGTCGCTGCACCAAAATCCTGTGATAACTTCACAGTTGTCTTACCAGCCTTTCCGCGCTTGGTTTGGATTACTATAACACCAGCATTCGCACGTGTACCATAAACCGCAGCCGCAGCGGGACCTTTCAAGATGTCAATACTTTCAATATCATTTGGATTAATATCCGAAATACGGTTTACCGCTTGGTCTTGCGTACCTGTGTTTGCACCCGTAGCACCATTGAACGCACCTGTACCTGCACCTGTATTAAATTGTGAGTTGTTCACAATAATACCATCTACAACATATAATGGTTCAGAAGCACCAATAATGGTAGAGATACCTCTCAGTTTTACCGCGATACCGCCACCTGGCGCACCAGAGTTGGACACGATATTAGCGCCGACAACTTTACCACTCATAGCTCCATCGAGCGTAGTCGGGCGCGTTTTACCCGTCAATTCATCACTCGTCAAACGAGCTACCGAAGTACCCGCATTTGCCCGTTTGATGTTCGAAGCCAAACCCGTAACAACCACCTCCTCAAGGCGAGAAGAGGATTCTTCCATCGTCACATTGACGTTGCTTGAAGTTGAAGTAACAGCCACTTCTTTGCTGGCAAAACCAACATAGCTTAAAGCCAAAGTTGCTGCATTGGAAGCAATTTTCAAGCTAAAATTGCCGTCAATGTCTGTAACAGTACCATTAGCAGTACCTTTTACGACAACCGAAACGCCCGGAAGCGATTCATTTTTTTCATCAGTTACCTTTCCAGTAACCGTGAATTGTGCCATTGCTGCATTGGAGAAACCCAATAGGCATAGCAAGAGCACGACTGCAATAATAAATTTTTTCATACAAAATAGTTTTAATAAAAAATAAATACAAAATTCTAAATAAGGCACATTATACTATCATCAACATGGATAACATGGAGACGCATAGGTATTTTTTTGTATTAAAATTGGTTATAGAATAAATGGTCCTTCTCAAAGAACACAATAGGTAAGATGCTCAATATTAAATGTTTGTTTTTCTCTTTCAAGGCGTTTATCTAAATGTGTATTTTTACAATATAGTTGATTTGGAAAACTTAATACCCGAAGCGAATATTCGCTCGTTTATATGACAAAGGTAAAATTAAAATTTAAAATTGTGTATATTGTCGAAAGAAAAAAAAATTCATCGAAATAATTTGCTTTTTTTCTTTTGGTAAAAATTTTATATCGCTTTGATTATCATAAGCTTAGCTACTATAAATTATAAGTAGATGTACAATAGTAGATGTGCGATATACGACTTTTAATACCATGATAATCAGTATAGTGCAAAAACTAAAATTATTCCTTATTTACATCTACCTAATTATTGATGCTCAGATGCAATTTACTAAAATTTCCTACATTTACAGCCTTGAAGATATACCCCCTCAACTTGTCCCGATACCATCGGGCGTATTCCAACACTTACAAATCATTTAAAATCAATAACTTATGCAAAAAATAGGCTTACTCTTTTTATTCATCACCACTATGGCAACAGCCCAAAAACCAAAGTCTTTCCCTATTAATCAACTGCATATTAAGTGGCAATTGGTCACGAATAATTACAAGGGTGAGGATAAATTTTTGGCAAATCTAACTTTGTCTAATTCCTTTAAAATGGCTTCCTTTCCTGCGAGTGGTTGGACGATTTATTTCAATACAATACGCGGCGCAGTCAATAAAGACGTGGGGCATGGCTTAGAGATTGAACATATCAACGGCGATTTGTTTCGTTTACGCCCAACGGCAGCTTTCAAAGGTTTGGGGGTAGGTCAGTCCGTTGTGTTGGATTGGGTATCCAATAGTTGGGCATTTAATAAATCGGACGCGCCTTCGGGCTATTATTTGGTCTGGGATGATACCCCCTCAATATCTCATAACATTTTGAACGCCAATGCCTTACCGCCAACTGATATAGAGAAATTCAAGCGGTCAGCTACGCAGAAAAATGACCAAATCACGCCCGAAATGGTGTTTGAACAGAATAAAAATATCAGCTTACTACCCAATAATCAATTACCTAAGATATTCCCTACGCCTACGTTTTTTGCTGAAAAAGATGGCGAATATGTTGTAAATAGTTCAAAATCAATATCTACTGACCCTGTTTTTGTAAAAGAAGCTAACTATTTGGCAGAAGAATTAAAATCCTTTACAGGTTCTAAACCAAAAGTTTTTAGTGGCAAACTTTATTTGGAAGATATTAATATTAGTTTCGATAAATCTATTGCAAAAGATGGCTATCATTTACAAATTACAAAGGAAGGTATTAGCATATTGGCTTCAACGCCAACAGGTATTTTTTACGCTATTCAATCCCTAAAATGCCTAATGCCGTTAGATGCTTGGAAAAAACCAATGTCAAAAATTACCTTACCCTGCGTAGAAGTAAAAGACAGTCCCCGTTTTGGGTATCGCGGTTTGCATATGGACGTGGCGCGTAATTTTCAGACCAAAGAACAAGTGAAACGGATGCTCAATTGGATGGCACTCTATAAACTTAATACCCTCCATTTTCATTTTAGCGAAGACGAAGCGTGGCGGATCGAAATTCCTGCCTTGCCCGAACTCACAAGCATCGGTGCAAAGCGTGGACATACCTTAGATAGTAAAAATAATACCCCTGCCAGCTACGGCTCAGGTGGCGATGTAAACAATCCACAAAGCCGTTTTTATACCCGCGCTGATTATATTGAGCTCTTGAAATATGCAAAAGCACGGCATATCGAAGTAATACCCGAAATAGAAACCCCTGGTCATGCACGCGCTGCCATAAAAGCGATGGATACCCGATATGCCCGTTTGATGAAAGAAGGCAAACCACAGGAAGCCAAGCAATATCTCCTTTCCGACCCCGATGATAAGTCCGTCTATCGCTCGGCACAACTGTACAATGATAATGTGATGTGCGTCGCTCAACCTTCTGTTTATAACTTCATAGAAACCGCTATTGATGCCCTCGTTGCGATGCACAAAGAGGCGGATATGCCTTTAAAAACCATCCATATGGGCGGCGATGAAGTACCTGCGGGCGTGTGGGAAAAATCGCCTTTATGCCAAGCGTTATTGAAAACATTACCCACGAATGAATACAGCAAAACCAGTGATTTATGGCTGTATTATTGGCGCACAGTAAAGGATATTGCTTCAAAACGCGGCTTATATCTATCGGGTTGGGAAGAAATGGGCATGATTTCTAACGGCAAAAGTATGGACGTAAACCCTGTTTTTGCGCAAGATAATTTTCATACTTATGTTTGGAATACGGTTATCGGTTGGGGTACGGAAGACCTACCCTATCGCTTGGCAAATGCGGGATATAAAGTTGTGTTATGTCCAGTCACGAATATGTATTTTGACTTAGCCTATCAAAAAGATTTTAACGAAATTGGCTACTATTGGGGCGGTTTTGCGGATATAGATAAGCCTTTTTATTTCATTCCTTATGACTATCTAAAAAATGTAAAAGTAGATAGATTTGGCAATCCTTTCGACCCAAAAATGTTGGCTAATAAAGAGAAATTAACAGAAAAAGCAAAGGCAAATATCGTTGGTGTGCAAGGGCATTTATGGAGCGAAAACATCAAAAATGTCAACGATTTGGAATATATGGCGTTCCCCAAATTATTAGCACTTGCAGAACGCGCTTGGGCAGCCGACCCCGATTGGGCTACAGAAAATGACCCTCAAAAAGCAGATAATTTATATCAAAAATCGTGGAATACCTTTATCAATACGGTCAGCCAAAGAGAGTTGCCGCGTTTGAATTATTATCAAGGCGGGGCGAATTTCAGAATACCAACAGTCGGTGCTAAAGTTGAAAATGGTGCAGTCGTTGCCAATGTGCAATTTCCGAGCTTGGCTATTCGGTATTCAATGGATGGAACAGAACCTACAATGAAAAGCGCATTATATACAGCACCCATTAAAGCCAAAGGTACTGTCAAAATAAAGGCGTTTGATAGCAAAGGGCGCGGTGGTCGAACTATTGTCGTTGTGAATAAATAAAAATGCGCAAAGTGGGTAATATCTAAACAAAATTAGCAGGGTTTTACAAACCATCCTACTTTTACCTTTTATATTTGTATGGATATGTAGTCATTTTTTTTCCTTAACAACCCAATTTATAAGTCATGACAAAAGTAGATGTATTTCAAACCAAGCTCTTCAAAGTGTTCGTCGTTATGTTCATCTTCGTGTGTATTCTAAAAATATTTGGAGGAGGATATGCTTTTGGCAAATGGTTATATGCGATAAGCCATTAGAGTGGTACCCCCTCAGTATTTTGGTGTTCTCAGCATCAAAACAATATGGCGATATCCGCAGGGCGATTGAAATCGCCCGCTATTGATTTTGACCACAATGAACCATCAATAGCGGGCGATTTTAATCGCCCTGCGAAACATGAACACCAATGCACAAATGCCTTTTTTATTCATATGTGGTATTGCGCATAAGGTCGAGATTATTCTATAAAACATTGAAAATAAAATAATTATGCAAATAATTAAAAGCAAAATACTCAAAACAACGCTCATAATTTCCCTGTTTTTCAATATCCAATCGCTCGTAGCACAAGCAACGGCTACCATCATAGGCAGTGTTAAAAATGATAAAAACGAAGTAGTCGTAGGCGCAACGGTTATAGTTACAAAAGCCAAAAACGGAATAATCTTAAAAAGTGCGATTACGGATATAGACGGTAAATTTGAGTGCGAAAAGATAAAATTTGATACATGCAAAGTGTCCATCAGCCTTGTGGGTGCGGGTAAATATACGTCCGAGAATATCATTTTAAATGCTGAAAACCCGCGCGTAGATTTAGGTAATATCACCCTTACGGCTGCCAATACCGAATTGCAAGGCGTAACTGTTACGGCGCAAAAAGCCTTCGTGGTTCAAAAAATTGACAGAACAGTGGTTACGCCCGATGCTTTGATAAGTAATGCAGGAGTGACAGCCTTAGAAGTTTTAGAAAAAGCCCCGGGCGTGGCGGTAGATATGAACGGCAATATATCTTTGAAAGGCAAGCCAGGCGTATTGGTTTTCATTGATGACAAACCAACCTACTTGACGGCGGCGGATTTAGCCAATTTTCTACGTTCAACCCCTTCGGCTTCCATCGAAACCATTGAAATTATGACCAATCCCCCTGCCAAATATGATGCGGCAGGAAACGTGGGTATTATCAATATTAAGTTGAAAAAGAACCGCAGTATGGGCTTTAATGGCAGTATCAATTTGGCATATGGGCAAGGGCGGCACTCGCGCTCAAACAACAGCGCGAACTTCAATTACCGCATCAATAAAGGATTCGACATTTACGAGGGATTATAACAACCTTTTTCCTACATTTTATCTGCAATATCGCCCCGATACGACGGGTACGCACCAATGGGGGCTATCGCTCGGCAGGCGCATTGACCGACCTAACTATAAGGATATGAACCCGTTTACCTATCCACTCGATAGATACACGCTCTACGGTGGCAATCCGTTATTACAACCCACTTTTGCTTACAATGCGCAACTATCGCATACCTTCAAAAACTTTTTGACCACAGCGTTTGAATACACCTACGCCAATAATGTTATCTCCGAAACCAATGAACAACGGGGCAGCATTTGGTACAGTCGCCCCGGTAATTTTGATACTCAAATCACCTACGGCATATCCGTCAGTGGTGCGCGTCCTGTAACAAAATGGTGGACATTGCAACTCTATACCACCGTGTCAAACTTCACATATAGAAGCCTAATCTATACCGAATTTTTGGACGAGTCGCAAATATATTGGGTTTTTATGCCGACTAATCAGTTCGTTATCAATAAATTATGGAGTGCAGAGCTATCGGGCAGTTATCAGACAAAAGTATTGTCAGGACAGTTTTTGGTGATACCAATCGGCACTATTCGCGGCGGCGTTTCCAGAAAAATTATGAAAGAAAAGGGCACTTTAAAGCTGAATGTCAATGATATATTTTACCTCAATCAAGTGGGCGGCGACATTCGCAATATCGCCAACTCAAAAGCCAATTGGTACAGTTATTTGGATACCCGCGTGGCATCAGTAGCTTTTTCCTATCGTTTTAGCAAAGGGCAAAATTTGAAATTGCGGCAAACGGGGGCTTCGGATAGTGAGCAAAAGCGGGTTAAGAGTTAGTACCCCCTCAGTATTTTGATACAAAATGTGCATTAAAATCAAAAAACACTTATCTTTGCCTATCAAAAATAGAAAAATGAGACATTTAGAACGTATCACCATCAATTCAGAAATCTGTCATGGTAAGCCCTGTATTCGCGGAATGCGCTGGCCTGTTGAAGTTATTTTAGATATGCTCGGCTCAAATATGAGCATTGAAGATATTTTAGATGACCATCCAGAACTTGAAAGGGCGGATATATTAGCTTGCCTTTTTAAAAAAAATACAGAGGGGGTGTCATAAAATCTATGTTTTACACATCATTGAAACAGTATTGTTTTATATAATATATTGCTATAACTAATTGATATACAATAACTTAAATTTACGGGAGGCAATTAAAAACAATATAATTTCAATGCTTTTTGATAATACTTTAACAAATTCTTAACTAAAAAAAGACGTTTTTTACGGGAAAATAATCTTCATAATACTTTGATATTCAAAAACTTAGCTTAATTTTGTGACTATTAAACCATTCTGTGGCTTCGGCTGCATTTATTATTAGAATTAAGATGTTAAGGATAAAAAAGATGCTAAGGATTGGAGCGAGTACCAATCCTTAGCATCTTTTTTATCCTTAATATCTTAATTCCCGTTCTCACAAGGTCTTCTAAATAGAAAAAAGTGGAGGTTGTGATAGGAGTTAAACGCAGACGGGGTAATTGGGTATCTCATAAAGTATGTTCTAATTGGCTTTTCAAATCCTCCCAGCGAACTGCCTTATCCATATTCGCATGATGGTGTGATAGACGACTTTCAACAAATGATTTTTCTTCATTTGTTAATTCCTCTGCATCTAAGTCAATTTTGACAAAATCAAATTTTGACAGCAAATCCAGCATAAAATCCATTTGTATTTCTTCTACATCTATTAATAACTTCATTGTCTTTCTTTTTTTATACAAATATAGTATTTATTTGAAAAATAGCAATCATAATAGTAAAATTACTGAGGGGTATCAAATTATCCACAAAGAACTATTTCCCACACATATTTGTTCTAAATCCTTTAAATTTGCGCCGCCAAACCCACACGCACACAAAAACACTTCACAGTTAAACCGCTAACAGTTACGATATGATGATGCAGTTACAACCCAAAGACCTTTACGAAAAATTGGAATTTGATAAAATATTGGCTTTGCTCGACAAGGAATGTTCGGGCGAATTGGGACAGGCGTTTGTTCAAGCGATGCAGCCCGATACCGATTTGAAACGCATAGAACGCGCCTTAAAAGAAGTAAAAGAACTGAAACTCTGCCTTGAAAAAAACGATAAATTTCCGTTCAATACCTACTACGATGTTGCCGACGATATTAAATATTTGCAGATAGAAGGCTATGTGTTGAGTATCGAAAGTTTGCAGCGTATCAATCGTATTTTGTTGATATTCAGGGAGTTATTTAAGTTTTTTACGGCTTTGCGCAAAGAGATATATCCTTTTTTGTACGATATTATCCGCGAAGCTGCATATGACGAAAACCTCAGCAAAACCATCACAAAAGTCATAGATGAGGAGGGCAATATTCGCTCCGATGCCTCGCCCGAATTGGTCAAAATCCGCCGTATGCAACAAAGCAAACAGCGCGAATTGGATAGCGTATATCGCCGCATCATCGGCGAATATCGTCAAAAAGGCTGGCTGACGGATAGTGTCGAAACGCTGCGGAATGGTCGCCGTGTGCTATCCGTGCCCGTTGAGCATAAGCGCAAAATAAGAGGTATTATCCACGATGAAAGTACGACTGGACGGACTGCCTTTATCGAACCCGAAGCGGCGATTGAAGTCAATAACGATATATTCGATTTGGAGCAAGAAGAGAAGCAAGAGATATACAGAATACTGAGGGGGGTATCGGCTGACTTGCGACCTTCGGCTTTACAATTCCTTGATTATCAAGATATTATCGTGCGTTACGATGTGGTATATGCGAAGGCGCGTATCGCCTTGAAGATGAAAGCGGTGATGCCACAACTTCTTAATGCACCCCATTTTGGCATCCGCAAAGGGCGACATCCGTTGCTCTATTTGAAGAATAAAGCGGCGGGTAAAGAGACCATACCGTTCACCTTAGAACTCTATAAAGATAACCGTGTTTTGCTCGTGAGTGGACCCAACGCGGGTGGTAAATCGGTCTTGATGAAGTCGGTGGGTTTGCTGCAATTGATGTTGCAATCGGGCTTGCTCGTGCCTGTGCATGAGTTGAGCGAAATGGGCATATTTGACAATCTTTTTGCCCATATCGGCGATGCCCAAAGCCTTGAAGATGACCTTTCGACTTATAGCTCGCATTTGCAAAATATGAAAGCTTTTTTGCAAGACGCAACTGACCAATCGTTGGTATTGATTGACGAATTTGGTAGTGGCACTGACCCCAAAATGGGCGGCGCAATTGCCGAAGGCATACTGAGGGGTCTGAACGAAAAAAAGGTTTTTGGCTTAATCACGACCCACTATGGCAACCTCAAAATGTTCGCCTATCGCACGGACGGCATCATCAATGGTTGCATGAATTTTGATAAAGACAACCTCAAACCGACTTATATGCTCACGGTTGGTCGCCCAGGGTCTTCCTACGCTTTTGAGATTGCGCAAAATGTGGGGTTAGATAAAAATGTTTTGGCATATGCTAAAAAACGGCTTGGCGAAAATGAGCAAGCCGTTGATGAACTTTTGGTGGATTTGCAGCGCGAAAAGCAGGAATATGATGAAAAACTAAAAGAAATGTCTGAAAAACAGCAACTTTTAGATAAACTCATCAAGCAATATGACGATGAAATAAAAGACGTTGAACTGAGGAGAAAGAAGATGAAACTCGATGCCAAAGAGTTTGAATTACAAAAAACATCAAATAGCAATCTCGAAATCAACCGCTTAATGAAAGAGTTGAAACAAGAGAAAAGCGTTGAAAAAGTCAAGGAAATACAGCAAAAAGTGCGCATAGAGCAGACCCGTTTGGCGGGTGAAGTCACTAAATTGACCGAGGATATTTACTACAAACCTTCCCCAATTGATAAGCCTATTGCCGTAGGTGATTATGTAAAAATGAGGTCGGGCAGTGCCACAGGTAAGGTCGAAGAAATCAATAAAAATGAGGTTATGTTGCTCATGGGAGCGATGCGCGTCAAGTTAAAACTCAAAGACCTTGTAGTTGTCGAAACGCCGTTGGATGCCCGCGCTATAAAAACCATCAATACCGATAGCGTACAAAAATCCGCGATGTTTGACCCTAAAATTGATATTCGGGGTATGAAAGTATTGGAAGCCGATAAGGTATTGCAGGATTTTTTGGATAATGCCGTCATGTCGAGTGCCAATAATATCCATATCATACATGGCAAAGGCAGTGGCGATTTGCGTAAATTGGTGAAAAATAAGTTGAAAGAATATAAGGGGATAAAGCGGCTATATCACCCAGAGAGTTTTGAGGGGGGCGATGGTTTGACGATAGTGGAGATGTAGAAATTATTCAGGTAAAACAACATGAAATACCGACCCCTTCGGCGCATTATCCAATACTTGAATTGTGCCACGGTGGGCTTTAATAACGCGATTAACGATATATAAACCCAAGCCCGTTCCCTTCGTTTGCCGCACGTCTTCGTTGCCTACGCGGTAAAATTTTTCAAAAATCTTTTTGCGCTCTTCGATGGGGATACCGATGCCATTATCTGATATTTTAAAATGAAAACTATCATTTTCATAATAATAATCAATATGTATAATAGATTGGTTATCACCATATTTAATAGCATTTTCTACTAAATTTGTAAATACGGATACCAAACCTTGTCTGTCCCCTTTTATAGAAGGCACTTCATTTTGAGTCATAGAAATAGTCGCTTTTGGGAAACGTATTTTCATTTTTGTAATCAAATCTTCAAAGAGATTAGCAATTTTTATATCCTCCAAAGTGGGCGTATAGGCAGCGTCTAATTTCGCAGATAAAAGGAGATTGTTAACCAATTCGTGTAGCCTTTCCGTTTCTTTCCCCGCCGAACCCACGAGGGTTTCCTGTTGTTTTTCATCCAATTTTCTTTTTCTAAGTGTATCCAAAACGAGTTGAATAGAGGCAATAGGCGATTTCAATTCGTGGGTAATAGAAAGCAGAAAATTACGTTGTTGATTGGTTAAAGATATTTCTTTTTGAAACGCCCGATTGATAATCCAGATACCCAATAATAAACCGAGAAACAGCACTGCACCTTCTCCACGTATCATACGATTGTGCTTATCATAAAGCTTTTTTACCTCCAAATACTGAGGGGTCAGCATCATGGCTTCATCAGTCGTGTATGTAGCATTTTTTAACAATTCTAATCGAATAGACTGAATATAGGCTTGATTGGCTTCCTCATTTTTGCGAAAAAGCAAGACCGTCCACCATATAAAGGCGAACAAAATATAGGACATGGCTAAGAATGTGAAAAAGCGATTTCTTTTAATTTCCATTGTTGAATGTTGAGTTCTGTTTTGCCGTTTTAGTAACGAGCAAAAATTAGGTATAAAAATTACACAGAGTTTAAAATAGAGAAGACACAGAGTTTCACAGAGTTTTTTGAGAAATACAAGCTCTTTCTCTGTGAAACTCTGTGTCTTCTCTATTTTAAACTCTGTGTAATTTTTATACCTTTTTCTTGTATCATTTATCGTGTAGAATTGCCGATAACTAATTCAATAGGCAAAAGTATATGCCGTGCTACATCTTGGGCATCGCCATTTTGAATTTTATCAATTAAATGGGAAGCCGCTAATTTGCCGAGTGCGAAACCATCGTGGTGTAGAAACGTCACTTGAGGGTCTAAAATTTTAGGTAAATAGCCATCGCTCATGCAAATAATGGAACATTCGTTAGGGATATTGACATTCAAACGCTTCAAAACAGGTAAAACTCCCGCCATGATTTCATCGCTCATAGCGAAAATACCATCGGGTTTAAATTCTGGATAAATGCGCTCCAATTGTTGCCATGTATCAAAAGTATTGCCCACAAAATTATGCTGAGAAACTATCATTTGCCCTTCGTTTTGCTTCGCCATCACTTGCTTAAATCCCTCTAATCGCTTGGCAGTAATGACCATATTCGGATTGCCAAAAAGCCCCAAAATGCGCCGACAACCTTTTTCGATTAGATACTCTGTACACATCCGCGTTGCCTTCGCATCATCAATAATTATTTCATCGAACTGATTGTTTTCCAATACTTTATCTATCAAAACAACGGGTATATCTACATTTTTCAGCTCTTCTAAATGACTTAAATTTTTTGTTTCTTTCGTAATAGAAATGAGCAATCCCTCTACCCCATTATCTAAGCAAATCCGTACATTTTCAATCTCTTGCTCATAGTTTTCGTTCGATTGCAGTACCAAAAGTTTATAGCCCTGTTTTTGTACAACTTCCGATATGCCTTTGATAACTGAGGGGAAAAAGAACATATGCGCTTCGGGATATATTAAACCAATAAGATTGCTTTTTTGTTTCCGCAATTGCACAGCCGCCATATTGGGGCGATAATTCAAAGCCAAAGCCACTTCCTTGATTTTACCGCGCAACTCCGCACCAATATCAGGGTGGTCTTTCAACGCCCTCGATACCGTAGAGATGCTCACGCCAACCAAATTGGCAATATCTTTTATAGTGGCTCTTTTCATGGGGAAAAGGTAGGTATTTTTTTGATATTTACGCCGTCAAGTTCAATAATATTTGCGCGCCCTTAAACGGCGTTATTGTTCCCTCTAAAACTTGTTTTTCAATATCATGTAGTTGTTCTGCTATTATCGGATTTTGATAAAAACGGTTTTTCAATGCACCAACTATTGTTTCGTGCAACCAATACTGTGCTTGATGGTTTCTATGAATATAAAAATAATTATTTTCTTTTGTAAAACGTTGATAATCAAGGATTAAATGCCAAATATCGGCAATACCCAACTGTGATATAGCTGAACAAGTTAGCACTTGTGGCGACCAATTACTCTCTTTTTGAGGCAATAAATGTAGGGCGTTTTGGTAAAAAGACTTAGCTTGTTTTGCCAGCATTTCACGCTCACCATCGGCTTTATTGACGGCAACCAAATCTGCCATTTCGACGATACCGCGCTTGATGCCTTGCAAATCATCACCAGCCCCAGGGAGAAGCAACAAAAGAAAAAAATCAGTCATCGAGTGTACCGCCGTTTCGGATTGCCCTACGCCAACAGTCTCCACAACTATCACATCATAGCCCGCCGCTTCGCACAAGATAATACTTTCGCGCGTTTTTCGCGCCACACCGCCGAGGGTATCACTTGCAGGTGAAGGACGAATAAAGGCATTATCGTTGGTAGAAAGGTGCATCATACGGGTTTTATCGCCCAAAATACTGCCCTTTGTCACTTGGCTCGAAGGGTCAATAGCTAACACCGCGATTCGATGCCCACCTTTAATAATATGACTACCAAACGTTTCAATAAATGTACTTTTTCCTACCCCAGGCGTACCCGTAATGCCAATGCGCATACTGTTTCCCGCGTAAGGTAAACAAGCATCAATTATCGCTTGGGCTTTATCTTGGTGGTCGCTACGGGTGCTTTCAATCAGCGTTATGGCTTGGCTCAAAACCACACGATTACCTGCCCGTATGCCCTCAACATACGCCGATACTGAGGGGGGTGTCTTTTTGACTTGGGTATGAAAATGTGGATTGATGCTTTCCAAATGCTATGATTTTGATACGAATTAAGCTAAAATAGTCGCTGCAAAGCTAAAAAGATTAACAGATATGCTGATTAAACTTTCCCAAAAAGTTGTCATTGCGAGCGCAGCGAAGCAATCTGTTGCAAAAGTTCGAGTAATTTCATTAAAAACTATCGAATAAGTGCCACAGATT
>JAYVKQ010000230.1:0-12680 GCA_043768285.1 Saprospiraceae bacterium
TCTCGACAAAGGTTTAGTAAACGGAAAATTATTTTTTTTTGAAAAAAAAATAATTTTCCGTTTACTAAACCTACGCACGAAACATTTTTAGTCAATTTAGTAACAAGTAAATAATAAGTTGGTAAAATGTACCGTCGAATTCATTCGATGGGCTGCGTAAGTCATTGATTATCAACGCCTCCGTCGAATAAATTCGACGGTACATTTTACCAACATATTTCTTCTGTGTTACTTACCAAAATCCTTTGAACACTAATGATTATGTATTCATCATTCATAACTCATCATTATATAAACCCATGTTGAAAATACTACTCGTAGAAGACGAACTAATTATAGCAGAAGATATGACCAATATGTTGGAGAAGATTGGCTACGAGGTCGTGGGTTCTGCCATAGATTTTGAGGAAGCAATTGGGATTTTAGAGACCGAAAAGCCCGATTTAATCCTGTTAGATGTGAATTTGGGTGGCAAAAAAGACGGTATTGATTTGGCGGAAGAAATCAACAGACGTTTTGATATTCCTTTCATCTACACAACTTCTTTTACTGACGCAGCAACTATTGAACGCGCTAAAAAGACCCAACCTATCAACTACTTGGTCAAACCCTTTAAGCAAGCACAACTCTATACTGCCATAGAAATTGCCATGTTGAATTTGGCTAAAAAAGGAGATACCTCGCAGACCACAACCGAAGAAACGCAAGACTTTGTTATAAAAGATGCGCTTTTTATAAAAGATAAATACAGCTACATTAAATTGCTCTTGTCAGAAATACTGTGGATGAAAGCCGAAAACAACTATGTCGAAATCCACACAACGCATAAAAAAGAGCTAATCAGAGCCAATTTGGGTCATTTTTTAGAAAAAATCAATAGAAAGAACTTCTTTCGTACCCATAAATCTTATGCGGTCAATCTGGATTATATGACCCGCTTAGACCCAAGCAGTGTGTTTGTTCAAAACACTGAAGTGCCGATTACGAAAACATATTTTGATGATTTGATGAAAATGTTGCCGACGATGTGAGCCTCCCTTGATGCTTTCAGCTTCATCACGATGAGCGCGGTTCGCGCCACCAAGCTCTGCATGGCTGGGCGTGTCAGTATTTTTATCATAAAAAAGCTTTATCAACCTTCACATATTTCGCTTCGCATACAGCACATTTCACACCAAGCCCAGCCCATTTCACACCATTTTTTAAAAACTATCAAGAGTATGTTCTATATTTGTAAATATAAAATATGGATGCTTCATCAAAGCATCCATATTTTATATTTTAGTCCAACAATCCAAATGAAATGGTCAATCGGGCGAGTGCAAATTTAACTTTTGACCTTTACAATCTACAACATCTGTTTAAACACCAAGTGTAATCACATGAGCGAGGGCAACTTTTACGAGTTGTCCTCGCTTTGCTTTGAGTATTGATACTGCATAAATATTTAATCCACAATTATTAGATTTGAACGAGAACCTCTAATAACCTCTTCTAAATTTAATTTCCCCTTAGTTGGTGACATACGGCGTATATTTTGCCTAATTTTTCGAGATAGACTGCTGGCATTAAAAGTGTTCCCATCGGTATCCACCAAAGGCACTTTTAACTGTATCCTTAACAGCAAGTCTGTTTTACCAATGACTTTAAATTTTCCGTTTTTAGCCAATGTTTTTACAAAATCTTCTATACAGTCATTGATTTGGTTGTCATCACTGTTGCAATTTTCATTAAGCTTGCGACTACAACCTTCTTTAATGGCGATTTGTACTTCCATTGTTCTACCATTATTTTCTAACGTTTTAATGTATTCTGCATCAAAATTATCACTTAGACAGCGTAAAACACCAACATCTTGATTGTTGAGTACTGAATTTAAGAGTAAAGAAGAATCGCAAGTACGGCGGCATTGCGAAGATAAAATACAATCGGCATATACTTTGGGGTCGTAGTTATCAATCGCTTGTACGCGAACTTTCATTTCACACTCTCCCGAAGTAGAACAATTACGGAGTTCTATTTCAAACTTGATGTAAACATCAACTGCGGAATTTTTTATAATGACTTCTGGCAAATTTTTTTCAGTTCCATCGATTAGCCGTTCAATTTTTTGTAATTCATATTCTTTTACAAAATCTTTGACGTCAGAATAACCCAAATCAAGAAGTGATTTATTCATGATGCTGATAGCATTACGAATGACAGTACTGCCCTCGATGATTTTTATGATTGACCCCTCAGTATCCGTTGATTTTAAGTAAGGTACAACCATAATAGAGAACTGATTACGGTCGAAGTTTTTACCTTGATTTTGCGCTTTTAATGTATTATTAACCAAAAAAGTGGACAATAACAGCACAGAAAAATAGATATAGCGGTTCATTTAATAGGGTTTGTTCTTTTGATTTTTAAAATGTTACTTCCCAACAGATTCTACAATTAAAAACTTTTTATTGCGCTCTTTTTCGGGCATTTTATCCCATAAAGCCTTAAATGCCAACCATTTACTTTTATCTCTAATAACAGTTACCGCCGTTTCGTTTTCAACGCGTTCCACTTTTAACTCAATGATTGAAGAACTAAGATAGCGGCACAATGTTTTGTTTTCACTATTTGCTTTACATTCTTTTTCAACAAGATATAATCTTTGGCTTGTTTTCTTAAAACCAACATCTGTACCCCCATCAACTACAATGCGATATGTCTTATTTTTATCATCTTCTTCGAAATCGAAAATAGGTCTTTCAAGTGGAAATTTTTCTTTTATCCACCTCTCTACTTTACTAAGCGAACCTTTTATCGCTTTTGAAATAGCTTCTTGTTCGGATTTAGCTTTATTTAAGTCTATCCCTAACATGGCAGGAACATCATCCGTTGAAACACTGAGGGCGAAGTCGGCAATACCCGTTTCAACATTGACGTATTTTAGTTCAAAAGTAAGATAGGCTGAAAAAGTTCCTTTGTCGTCTCGTGTTGCATTGACGCTACTCAAAAAACCGACAATAATTATTTTAGCCCCCTTCATTTCTCCTTGTTTTGCTATTTGGCTGTTAATGAATTGTTCATTTTTGAGGTAGTTGCTCCAATCGGAGGCAACTTGAATTAGGCTTTTTTCCATAATCTGGAATCGTTGCGCATTGATAAAGGAGGTCGTTACAGAGCTATACAATTGCTCTTCAGCGTATTTTTCTAACTTTCCACTTTTGGAGAAAGGAATGAAGGCAACAGTGGCTTTTCCACCAGCAATAACATGTAGGCTCTGCATTAGAAAGCAGGCAAGGACAAAGGTCGAGATACGTTTTTGGATAATCATTTTCATTTTTTTTAAGTTTGGAATGGTTAAAAATTTATAGTTATGTTTGAGTAACGCTTGAAGTTCATCAATTTATTAAGCCTCATTTACATAAGCTAAATGGGCATATTTTTTTTATTTGTGGTTTTAGTGTAGTTAAACATTTTAGGTCAATAGTAGTGTCCTCTTCTCCACGCTGTAACAATGTAAAACCCTTCAGGGTACGCACGTCACAACTCCCCTTACTACCCAACATTTCAAGATTAAGTATAACTTCCCACTTATCAAAAAGAGTACCTTCCACTTGCTCGGTAGCTACTTTTCTTTTTAAAAACTTGGCATTTAATGTATTAGCATATCCTGTTGATGAATAACCGTCAATTACCATATTTTTAATACCACAACTTTCTAACGCTTGAATCAACGCTTGTTTTAAAGTAGTCAAAATAACCTCATCCGGAGCGGATACTTTGATATTAACGCCTTCTACTATCGTTTTCTCGTCTTCTTTTTTGTAAATAGAAGCGGCGTTTGTATTGAAATTGGTATTTTCTTTATTTCGGACGTTGGTAATATTCGCAGTAGGTGTAGTAGTAGTTGTAGATTTTTGGTTTATTTTACTCAATAATAGTCCTTGAATCAAAGTATGTATTGTGTTTAACTTACTCATTTTCAGTTCATTAAATTTGCTATCAGATATTGATTTGTCGTTACAGATAACATTTATGTATCGACAGTAAAAATCATTTTCAAAATTCTGTAAGTTTGTAATGTCAGGGAATTTATCAACAATGTTAGCAACAGTTGTCTTAACGTTTTCATCATAGTCCTCATATTGAGCTTTAGCACCACCTTTAATCCCGATTGTAATAATTTTTTTGATTTCTGTGTCCATTTCAGCAGTCGCTTCTGCCGACAATTTTGAGGAACTGCGCTCTATACTCGTTATTGTCTGCGCACCCAAATTACTTATTGCATTGCAAGCACATCTATCATTTTTGCAAGAGGCAAAGGAGATAAGCGTTAAAAATACAGTTAAATAAATGGATAATGTCAGGGTTTTGTACAAATTGAGTTTCATTTTGATTATTTTTTGAATGGTTATACACAAAAAATAGAGCCATTTGGTCGGCTAATTATTTTCTGTTATCACTGTTACTAAAGATAAGGTACTTTTAATAACACTGGTACAATATAAGCAACGAAATTATGTGATACTAAATTATAGACTCAAATATATAGATAAATATTAATGCCCCCAAATTTTATGTTAAAAAATATTTAACATATGAATTTTGTGTTCAATTAAGTACACATATTACCTTGATTGATAAAATTTCATGTATTAGCATTTATAAAATATTGGCATCCACAGATTTAATTCACAGCTGGACAATACCCTAAAAAAAAACTACTCTGCTCTGGACACATTCGACACATTTTCCATTTTACGCAAAGCCTTTGTCACTAAAGCCAATTGGTCTTTGTTGGCAACTACCAATTTTATTCTACCTTCAAAATAGCCTTGATTGCCTTCGATGCTGAATGAACGAATATTCAGACCCATATGGCTTGATATGGTATTCGATAAACGTTCAATCACGCCAGGCCCATCATCAATACCTGTGATGAGTAATTCGACAACGAAGGAGGTATTGGCACTTGCACCCCACTCTGCTTTTAAGATGCGATAACCATAAAAAGTCATCAAATTATCGGCATTATTGCAATTTGTGCGGTGCACTTTCAAGCCATTTGTGCCTACGTAGGCAAACACATCATCGCCTTGCACGGGCTTACAACAGTCAGCCAGTTGGTATTCGTACATACTGGCAGGCTGCCCATTTATCAACAATTGCTGGGTGCGCAGCTCAATCTTTGGCGCATTGGCTTTAATCTCCGAGATACTGAGGGGTATCGGCTTTTCATCTTCAATGAGCACCAACTTGCCTTTTTCAACTTTAAACGTTTTCAAATCGTCTTGCAAATCAATAACATCATTGGTGATAGCCGCATAAAACTCTTGACGGCTTTTAAAATTGAAATGCTTAACAAGTAACTCAACGGTGGCTTCAAAATCCACTTTCATGTGGTCAAGTTTACGCTGTAAGGCTTCTTTACCAAATTCAGCCAATTTGCGTTCTTCTTCACGTAGCGACAAGCGAATTTTCTCCCGTGCCCTGCTTGTAACGACCCATTTGAGCCACGCCTCATTGGGTTTTTGGTTTTTATTGGTCATAACGGTGATTTGGTCACCATTTTGCAATTTATGACCCATCGGTACAAGTCGGTTGTTTATTTTCACCGCTTGACAATGATAGCCTACATCTGAGTGTATCGTAAATGCAAAATCCAAAGCCGTTGCGCCCTTTGGCAATATTTTCAAATCACCCGCAGGAGTATAAACATATACCTCTTCGGTGAAAAGATTGGTCGTTTTGAAATCTTGAATGAAATCCACTGAGTTATCAGTATTATCTGCATTGGCTTTCTCAATCATCTCGCGCACACTTGCCAACCATGCTTCAAAACCATCTTGCTGGCGGCGAATATTTTTATATTTCCAGTGAGCAGCATAGCCCCGTTCAGCCACTTCGTCCATGCGTTCCGTCCGTATTTGTACTTCCACATAACGACCTCCTTGACCAATAACAGTTGTATGCAGCGACTCGTAACCGTTGGATTTAGGTATCGTTATCCAATCCTTTAGGCGTTCGGGCAAGGGCGTATGCACGCTCGTGACGATAGAATAGGCTTGCCAACACGCCGCTTTTTCACGCTCATTCGGCACATCTAAAATGATACGCACGGCGAAAAGGTCGTATATATCTTCAAAAGTGCTGTGTTTGCTCTTGATTTTATTCCAAATCGAATAGATAGATTTAGAGCGACCAAATATGCGGTAGGTAATATCTGTCTGATCTAATTGCTCAATAAGTGGTCGAATAAACTCTTGAATAAAAAGATTGCGGTCGCGCTTTGTCTCACTAAGTTTGTTAGCAATATCGTTATACTCTTCGCGGTGTGTTATTTTTAAACACAAATCCAAAAACTCTGAGCGGAAATTATACAAACCTAAACGGTGAGCAAGGGGTGCGTAGATATATTCAGTTTCTGCTGCAATTTTAAGCTGCTTATGATGGGGCATCGAGCCGAGCGTCCGCATATTGTGCATACGGTCAGCCATTTTGATGAGCGAAATGCGCACATCAACAATCAGCGTGCCCAATATCTTTTTAAAATTTTCCGCTTGTGGGCTTTCTACATTTTCCGTCTCGTCCAATTTGGTTAATCCATCAACGATTTCGGCAATTTTATCCCCAAATTTTTTCCGTATTTCTTCAAGAGAAATAACCGTATCTTCTACAACATCATGCAGCAAAGCAGCAACAATAGCTGTTGGACCCAAGCCAATTTCTTCGGCACATATCCTTGCAACTTCAATCGGATGCAATATATAAGGCTCGCCACTTTTACGGCGTTGCTGGCTGTGGGCATCAACTGCCATTTCGTAAGCACTACGCAGGTTTGCGCTATCCTCTGGTGTGATAGGCGTTTTAATGCTTTTGAGCAATTGACGATAAGCGCGTTGTATCACCAAGCGTTCTTCCTCATCATGTTGTATGACGGCAACTTCTGGCATATAAGTAAATGTAAACAATTGATAATTAGTATGTTTATAAAAAACATACTGTCCTATACGATAACGTTTTAAAGCGTTGTATAGTTCCTCGCAGCTATAAAAAATGGTATTTTTACAAATATAGTGAAAAAAATTATAAAATACAAGTTGTGACATCGAAAGTTGGCTTTTTTTACTAAATATATGATCCGTTTAGCTCCATCAAACGATAAGCATGACTGCGGGGGTAGTTCCATTTCTACCAACTACTTTTGTGTAAAAATTATTTTGAAATATATCTAAATGGTGTATTTTTGTCTAAATTAACGAAAAATGGGATGGCTCATTTTGTTCATAAAGTAGTTTACCCTAAATCTGTACACAATTATCAATATATGACAATTCAAGAAGCGCAAAGCACCGTAGATGAATGGATACGCACCATCGGTATTCGTTATTACAATGAACTAACCAATACCGCCATATTGATGGAAGAAGTAGGCGAAGTAGCCCGACTGATGGCACGGCTATATGGCGAACAATCTTTCAAAACCCCAGAATTAGCAGCCACTGCCAAAGACGACCTCGCTGATGAAATGGCAGATGTGTTATTTGTCTTGATATGCCTTGCCAACCAAACAGGTGTTGATCTGACAACAGCCATGACTAAAAATTTGGATAAAAAAACAAAACGAGATAAAGAACGACACGCTAATAATGAAAAATTGAAATAAATTATTTTTAGGAATATGTATTTTTTTTAATAAAATACTTGCAAATTGAAAAACTGTTTTTATCTTTGAACTGAATTTAGCCAAAATAAAAGTCAACTTACTAAACAAACGCATATTGCAAACGAGACGAATATTCGTCTTAACCACTACAGACCACACGCAAACACGGCGCACATTGCAACCGATGTTTTCTTAATTCAGCCGCGAATTGTTAAGAAACCGTTAAAAAAAGTTAAAGTTTTTTGTATTTTAGTTGTTTAATTGCAACGGTGCATACTTGTGCAGGCTTTTGGCGTACATTTGCTACCGTTGTATTAGAAATCACAATAAAAATAACAAGGACACATTTTTTAATTTACTGTTTGCTCAAAAGGGTCATCAAAATACAGCAACAGATTTAACTACTTTTTTCTATGAGTAAAGAAAAATTCATTTATAATGAACATACACTGCAGTACGAAAAAATAGAAACAAACTGGAAAGAACAAACCCTCAAAGTATTCGGTATCGTATCCGCTTTGATTGTCGGTGTTGTTATTTGTTTTCCATTGTTGCAGCGTTTATTTCCAACCGCCGAAGTTCAAGTTAAAAATAACGAAATCGCACTTTTAGAACTGCGCTACCAAAACCTTCAAAAGCAAGTAGATGTGCAGCAAAAAGCCGTAGGCGAATTATTTAACCGCGACAATAATATCTATCGCACGATGTTTAATGTATCTCCAATAGACCCCTCAGTATTTGAAGGCGGCGTAGGTGGTCACGATAGGTTGGCAGGGCTTGGCAAATACAATAGCTCTGAAACTATTCTTAAAACCCAAGATAAGGTCGAGCAATTGAGTCAATTAATTGCTTTGCAATCCAAGTCTTTTGATACCATTGCGCGTTTGGCTAAAGCTAAGGAGAATATGCTTTCTTCGATTCCGAGTATCAAGCCTGTGCGCGAAGACCATTTGGCTTCAAGCATTGGTTATCTTTCGGGTTTTGGTATGCGTATTCATCCTATCCACAAAGTACGCCGCTTTCATAAAGGTATTGATTTTTCTGCACCACACGGCACAGCTATACAAGCCACTGGTGATGGCGAAATCGTGCAAGCGGGACGTGATGGCGGCTATGGTAATTGCGTCATAATTGACCACGGCTACGGCTACCGCACCTTGTATGCGCATATGAGTAAACTCGATGCTCATGTTGGACAAAAAGTTAAAAAAGGACAACGCATTGGTTTGATTGGTTCTACGGGTTCATCAACAGGGGCACATTGTCACTATGAGATACACCTCAATGGCAATGTCGTTAATCCCATTCAATTTGTTATGGATGGCTTATCCCCTGCCGAATATCAAGCACTCGTTAATGCAGCCACACAAGAAGGTAATTCTTTAGATTAAGATATAGATGTTGAAAAAATTTATAAAAGCCATTTCAGTAGCCTGAAATGGCTTTTGCTTTATACAATACATTGGTTATGAGCATTTTAAAAGTTCACCATTCGTTTTTTAACATTCTTATTGATTGGAAATACTGAGGGGGTAAAATTTTGGAACTTTTTTTGCCATAAATAAAAGAAAAGAATAATTTGAAAAATAGCTAACTGAGATAATAAGTAGATGTACGATAATAGATGTCCGATAATAGATGTCCGATGTACCACTTGTAATCCAATATTTATAAGTGTATTGTGAAAAATAAAATCGTCGATTATTTACATATACCCACTTACACAAAAACGGCATAAAAATATGAAACCCATACGTAATTTGAGAGCCAAAAATAAACCTACAATTCATACCAACCCTTTTAAAACAGTCATTACAGTCTCCATAAATTCTATTATTCTGACTTAACATCAATTATATCTATGAGAAAAATAATCTCTCTATTTGTTTGTTTGGCAATATGCAATCAAATCACTGCACAATATCTTGAAGTAGGTACAACAGTAGGTTTAACCAGTTCTATTAGTGATTTGCAACCCAATAATCCCTCATTTGCCTCATTTGGCTTGACCTATGGTTTGGTAGGGCGTTATCATTATCGCCCGTCTGTATCCTTAAAGGCAACGGCAATGTCTGGTTCATTTTATGCCACAGACCGCTATGCACGTGGTTCTATCAGGTTCCGCAATTTGGAAAGTCGCACCCAATTTTATGAATTGGCAGCTACCGCCGAGTGGAATATCATGCCCTACGATATCATGGAAGGCAACACAACCACGCCGTATTTTTTTGCGGGTGTGGCAGGTTTATATTTCAATCCGCAAGCACGACCTGTTTTAGCTGAAAATACTTGGACTAATCTTCGGCTATTAGGCACAGAAGGACAAACCTTAGAAGGTGGCAAATTATACAGCCCTTTGCAAGTTGCCATTCCTTTTGGCTTCGGTATGAAAACAGCTTTTGGTAAGCGTATCAACGTGGGTATAGAAGCGGGAATGCGCTATACATTTACGGATTATTTAGACGATGTAAGTGGCTATTATCCCGATTTAGCGGCGTTGAAAGCGCAAAATCCAATGGCAGCAGCACTCTCTTTTCGCACACCCGAAGTTGTTGCTTCTACTATTGAATTACCCTCTGGTAGCAAGCGCGGCGATGCCTACAAAAGTGATTTGTATTACTATATAGGTCTAAACTTTACGTACAATTTGGCAGATACTAAAAAGATGGAATTTAATCCACAATATAAAGCGTTTTGAAGTATAAAGTATAAGGTAAGTAGATGTACGATATTAGATGTACGATGTACGACTTGTAATGTATTCATTATCAGTATATTATGAAAAATAAAATTACCGATTATTTATAGCTACCTACTTATAATCAATCAACTATCCCACAAACTGCGTGCTTACCCCTTCGCCATCTGCTTGTAGTGTTTGCTCTGGATATAAAATAACAAAAGAAATGGAGTCAAAAGCAGCAGATAACACAGTTGGCAAATGCTCCATTGGTTTTGAAAATGATAGCGTATGTTGCCGTGCATTGACGACTATCAGCAAATCATCTTTCGACAGTTTTGTATGGAGATGAGCAAAATCATTGTCCCACGCATCAAGGCTTTGCACTTCACTATTGTGTATGCCGCGATAGCCTTTCAGCGTCTCTTTAAAATCCGATGGCGATTGCTGTACTGTATAAAAAACCAAACGCGCCCCCAACTGGCTTGCCAAACGATTGATGCCATTGAGCCAATGATGGAAACCTAACTCTAAGGCGGCATTATTCGGCACCACCACCACGATGCGTCTGAATGTATTGATGGGTTGCAATATTTTGGATACCCATATCGTCTGAGCGCAATTTTGCAATACTTGCGACATAATAGTCCCAAAAAACATATTCACCGCCGAAGGTTTCCCATTCCAACCAATCACAATATCGCTGATAGCAAGGTCTTTGACGGCTCTGATAATGCCACCCGCTACGTTTAAATCCACACGGGATACGACGTTTACATGTATCTCCGCAGCCCTTGCATGCGCTACCGCATTGGCAAATAATGTATCTCGCAATAAGATACTTTTACGAGCTTCGGGGTCGTCATTCACAACCGTCAAGGGATAGATTGGCTCACGCGATTTAGGATTTTTTATAAAAATAGACAGGTCAATTAATTGCTCAAAATTAGCTGGATTGGCAACAGGTACGAGTATGCGCTCTACCCCCTCAGTATCTGAGCCCATTTTTTCTAATTCTCTGACTGCCAATCGTTTAGCACTATTTTCTGTAATAAAGGTAGAGACCAAACACGTCACCAATATCATCAGAATAGTACCATTCAAAACCGATGCGTCAAAGAGTTTCAAATCAAAACCTATTAAAATAATCGCTAATGTTGCCGCCGCGTGGCTACTCCCTAAGCCAAATATTATTTTGCGCTCGTCGCTCGAATAATTGAATATTTTTTGGGTAAAATATGCCGCCAACCACTTTGTAATATACGCCACAAAGATAATAGTGATGGCAACTTTCCAACTATTGAGGTCGGCAAATAGGACGTGCAAATCTACACGCATACCCACCGAAATTAAGAAAATAGGAATGAACAAAGCATTGCCCACAAAGTTGATGCGGTTCATCAATACAGAACTATGCGGCACTAAACGATTAAGCACCAAACCCGCTAAAAATGCCCCAATTATGGGTTCAATACCCGCCAACTCTGCCGCTACACCTGCGGCAAAAACGACCAAAAGCGTGAATATATATTGCGAAGCCCCCTCACTTTCTACCCTTTTGAAAAACCATCGCGCGATATAGCTAAACCCAAACCAGACCACCACAAGGAATATGCTAAACGCCACCAACATCCGCACCACCACCAACGATATATCCGTCCCATTCACCGATAGCGTAATGAGAGAGAGTAGAAACAAAGCCGCCGTATCAGTTATGATAGTGCCGCCTACTGTCACCGATACCGCTTCGTTTTTCGTAACACCCAAACGCGAGACGATGGGGTAAGAAATCAAGGTATGCGTGGCGTACATAGAAGCCAATAGTAAGGACGAAATAAACGAAAATTGAAGAAAATAATAGGTCGTAAGCGTCCCAATACTGAGGGGTATGCTGAATGTCAAAAAACCAAAAACAAGGCTTTTGTTGCGGTTGCGTTGAAAGTCGCGAAAGTCAATTTCAAGCCCTGCCAAAAACATGATATAGAGCAAACCAATGGTACTGAATAGCTTCATACCCGCATCTAACTCTATCATGCCCAATCCTTTAGGTCCGATAGCGACCCCTGCCAATATCAAACCCACAATGCCCGGAATACGCACTTTTTTCATCATCAATGGCATAAGCAAAATGATGAGCAAAATGATAGCGAATATCCAAACAGGTTCTTTTAATGGTAGATGGAGGTCAAATAATATGGGCATTTAGTTAATGGACAATTGACAATGGACAATGGATAATTGACAATGGATAATATTTATTGGCACGTTTCATTTGTCGGTTTACAATTCTTTGATTTGTGTACAGATTTAGGGTAAGTTTTTTAAGAAAATTTGTACCGAGTTTGATTTTTT
>JAYVKQ010000231.1:0-3969 GCA_043768285.1 Saprospiraceae bacterium
GGGGGTACTGAAATAATTAAAGAGTGTCTCTTTCGTAATATGCATGAAATGCCGCGCAAAACCCAAGTATTTTACCACATATTTGCCATAAGTTGAGAACGCTTCGGGCGATAGGATTTTGACGTGGTTTTCAACCCCGTAATGCGCAATCCATTTATCGTGTGTTGCTCGATAAAAAACGAAATAAAGGGCAATTATACTGAGGGGTATGCCTACGAATCGGATGAATGTCTTTTTAAAATCAAAACTCCGAGGCGCATTTATCCAAAGGAAAATCAACAATACCAGAACTACAAATGGCGTAAAAAGGAAAAATTCTAAAGAAAATACCGAGCAGATGTATAAAATAATAGCATAGAGGACATATTTCGGCAACGGATTCTTCGTGTATTTTAATGCTAAATGTAGTATAGTCAACATCATAGCAAAAGCTAAAAGATAGTGAAATGAAGCCCGCCACACCATCACCTCTGCTTGATATGGCGAAAGTAAAAACATTAAAACGCCTATTAAAATAACGTTTTTAGTGTCTTCAAAACCACATTTTTTAAATAAAAACTCAAACAAGCGATACACTAATAAAGCATTTAAAGCGAAAAGTCCTGAAAAAAGTAAAAACCACGGCAGCCCCCACATCCGAAACGCCGCCGCCATTGCATACATGCATATATGCGTAAAATGGTAAAAACTTTTAATATTATACCTATCACCATTGATTACTTGCCATGCGGAATTATCATCAAAATCCGTTTGAAATCCCAAATAATCCGTCACAAATCCTGCGTTGCGCGTTATCCAATACAGCGAAACGGTGAGTGAAAAGAAAAATAAATAAAGTATGAATGTATTGTTCTTGTATGCGTACATTGTTTTTTATCTAAAAGTATAAAGTTTTATCGAAATCTTCAACGTTAAAAATTCTTTATTTCATTTTTAAATGTAACTTTGTTGCATTAGAGTAGTCCAATACTTAGAATTATCAGACAATGAATGATTTACAGATTGAAAAAACCCTTCGCAGCACAGGGTTAAAAAAAACCTCAGTGCGCGTGGCAGTTTTGAAACATCTGTCGGATGAAATAAAGGCATTGTCGCAGCCCGATTTAGAAACGCTCGTTGAAGGGCGTGAAAATCGGGTGACTGTATATCGGGTTTTGAGGGATTTAGAGGAAAAAGGGTTGATACATAAGGTGTATGATGTGGAGGGTACGGCGCGGTTTGCTCTTTGTCGCTCTTGCACTGAACACCAGCACCACGATGAACACTTACATTTTAACTGTATAGAATGTAAAAATGTGATTTGTTTGGACGATATTAATGTGAATATTCCCAGTTTACCCACTGGTTTTAAAGTGAAAAATATACATTTTATAATAGAAGGTATTTGCGAAAAGTGTAATAAAATTTGAAAAAACAAAGCAAACATATTGATTTTAGAGCTTTAGCCTTAGCGATACTCATTTTTTTCGCTTTTGGGGCTAAAGAACTGCACCACTTTTTGGCTCATGCCCACGAAGAGGTGAAAATATGTGATGCTCAAAAAGGTGAAACCCACTTGCACAATGAAGAATATATTCATGCGGATTGTTCATTGTGTGATTTTACTTTTTCTACTTTTGAATTTCAATTCCCTGTTTTTGAGTTAAAATACAAGGTTTATCCTACTTTAAAAGAAGATTTTTCCTATAAATCTTCTCATTTCTTTAAATCACTCTTCTCTAAATCTCTTCGGGGACCACCGACAGTTTAAAGGCATAAAGCTTCTTTCTACGTCATTTTACCATTATTTTCATCTTTTTATCAACAGACATGAATAGATACATCATGTCGTTTTGTCTTGTTGTAGCAGCCACTGGAGCGCAAGCTCAGAGCGAATGCCATTACACCCTAAGAGGTAAGGTCAAAGACGCTGACTCTAATCAGCCGATTGCCTACGTCAATGTGTGGATTAAGGAAATCGACAATGGAGCAATAACGGATGAAAACGGCAATTTTGCTGTTTCGAATCTTTGCAGAAAGGCTTACACGCTCGAAATGAGCCACGTAGAATGCCAAAAACACTCAGAACAAGTCAGTATTGAGGGTAATACTGAGGGGGTCTTTGTTTTACACCATGAAACAAAAATGCTCAAAAACGTTGTTGTCACCTCCAAACGCGTTGCTTTGGAAGCCACTCAAGCGAAAACTGATTTGTACGGTGCAGAGTTAGACCGTAATAAAGGTGAAAATTTGGGTGAAATGCTCAAGTCGCTTTCGGGCGTTTCGTCTTTGAACACAGGGGCGACCATTTCAAAACCCGTTGTGCAAGGCTTACACTCCGACCGTGTACTCATGTTTAACAACGGCGTGCGCCAAGAAGGGCAACAATGGGGCTTGGATCATGCACCCGAGATTGACCCTTTTATCGCCGACCGCATTACGGTTGTGAAAGGGGCGGCGAGTATAAAATACGGTGTGGGTGCTATCGGCGGTGTCATTTTAGTAGAACCTCGGGCTTTGCGCGACACTCTGGGCATCGGTGGAGAAGTGAATTTGGTCGGTTTTTCAAATGGGCGCACAGGCGTCGTGTCGAGCATGATTGAGGGTAAAAATCAACGTTTTTCATGGCGTTTGCAAGGGACTGCCAAAAAAGGGGGCAATTTGCAGACCCCTCAGTATTTCTTGAATAATACGGGTGTAGAAGAGTTAAATGGCTCTGCAATGCTTGGTTTTAGATGGAAAACGGCTGTTTTTGAGGCATTTTATAGCCATTTTTATACTAAAATTGGTATTTTAAAAGACAGTCATATTGGTAATTTGACGGATTTAAAAACGGCGATTGAGCGTGGCAGACCGATTGAAGATGGGGCTTTCAGCTACTACATCGCTCGACCCGCGCAACGTGTCAACCACGATATTGTGAAATTAAAAACCACTTTCCCGACTGGAGAAAGTGGGAATTTGAGTATCACTACTTTTTTTCAACAAAATCTAAGAGAAGAGTTCGACGCACATCGCCCTGGTGGTAAAATACCCGTTGGTTTTGCTACGCCCGAAATCGCTTTTCAGTTGCCAAGTGCCGGTTTGAGAGCCGATTGGGAACATCGTCCGATTCATAATTTTCATGGTGGCGGCGGTGTGGAAGGGCTTTTTCAAAGCAATAACACCTATTCTGGGGCTTTAATTCCTGATTACACGCAGTCCACAATTGGGGCTTATTGGACCGAGCGTTGGCGGCGATATCCTTCGCCTTTTGAGTTGGAAGCGGGTATTCGCTACGATAAACGGCATTTGCAAGTGGATAGCACCCGCTTTGGTGAGCGCAATAAGCAATTCGATTTTGCAAATATTTCGGCTTCCGCAGGAGCGATTTATCATTTAGGTTCAAAGGGAAAAGTCACTTTTAATGTAGGCACAGCTTGGCGTAGCCCCAATGTAAACGAACTTTTCAGCAATGGTGTGCATCACGGAACGGCGAGTTTTGAGCGCGGCGACCCGAATTTAGTACCTGAGCGGGCTTTAAATACCAGTATTTCGGTGCACTATGACCATGAAATTTTTGAAATAGAAGCCACTGCTTTTCAAAATGCCATCAGCAATTTCATTTATCTGAAACCTGAAATCAATCCTGTTTTGACTATCAGAGGCGCATTCCCTGCTTTCAGTTATAACCAAACTGATGCTATACTGAGGGGGGGCGATTTTACAGCTTCTTTACATTTTGTTAAGAACACTGTTTTGAGAGTGAAAGGTACAACACTTTTTGCCCACGATAAAACAGCGAATGACTGGCTGCCTTTAATGCCCGCTGATAAAATTGAAACTTCGATAGGAATTGAAAATCAATCATTTAAGTATTTTGAAAAATCATACGCTTTATTATCATTGGGTCTTATTAAAAAACAAAATCGAATACCCCTCAGTATTGATGACCTTCAAAGCCCTCCTTCGGGCTACGGCTTAGTGGGCGTGACAATGGGTGGCAATTTG
>JAYVKQ010000232.1:0-11757 GCA_043768285.1 Saprospiraceae bacterium
CAACTCAGAAGCCGTATTGGGCGGTTCTGTGTCTTATACTAAGAACGAAGTTAAGACGACTATCAAAGCAGACGACAAGTCAGTAGAAATTCTACTTAATCACAACGGCACTTTCAATAAGCGTAACTCATCGGCAACTACAAGTGGTGCCAAAGAGAATAATCCCGCTTTGCTTGGCTTTGGTGTGCTAACTCCTTACTGCTGGGGTAATATGCGCGTAAGTTCAGAAGTACAAGAAATGAAAATACGCAAAGGCGAAACTATCAACGGTGTATGGCAAGTGATAGACGTAAAAGGAGAAGTGAGTATTTATGACGGGCAGTCTTTTCAATCTCCAATAGGATTTACAGTAAGTAGTTTGGCTTTGGGTACAGGCATTACCAATAACTCGCCCGTTAAGACTATCAATATGGCAGTCAGCCACACGACCAATGAGGCTCGTTTAAATAAGCATCAAGAGAAAGAAATAGACAATCACCAAAATAGTAGCTACGAGTATGTGCAAGCCGCGCGTATGGCAGACCCTTACAATAGAGGGCTACCCAGTTCTTGGCAATTCCCCAGCAAAAAAGCATATAAGGACTTGCTTACTGATGGACGTATAGACTACGACAAGCTATCCCCTTACAGACTTTTGGATTTATCCTATGAAGAAAGTCGCTACTTAGGATTGTGGAACGAAAAGATGCGCGGGCAGGCGCAAGTAACTGAGGGCAACGCTAACGTGTATGATAGCTTATACACAGGGGCAGGCATATACGCTTTATTGAGAGATGCTAATATCTCCTTAGTTAAAGAGTGGGACGGTCGCCGCAGCAATCTATTAGAGGAATTGAAAGACCGCTATGATATCAAAGATACAAGCACAGCAGTAGACTTTCACAGCATCAATCCCCGCGACAAAGTGCTGCTATTTATGCTGGCATACTACCAAAAGAATAAGGATAAAGCAGACTTCAAAAACGGACTTACCAAAGTAGGAATTATGCTTACTCCAAATGGAGAAATGGTAATAAATAACGCGGATAAAACTGCGTACCCGAATAAGACAGCAGCATACAGACAAGTTACTGATATGCTAAAGGTACACTATGCCCGTATGCTAAAAGTATACAATACAATGACGACTGCTGCTGACGATAATACGAGATTAGCTGCCGAAGCGACTATGCAAAAGATGAGCGCTGGCGTATACCAAATTCATACTTTTGTACCCGATGAAGCGACCAAAGAAGAAGCCAAAGGCGCAAAGGCTATAATGAAAAGTCGCGAGGACTATTCTACTAAAAAAGGAGCTAAAAAGCTGAAAGATGAAAATATAGATAATCCTTTGATGAGAGCAGAGAATGAAGCTGATATTTTGAAAGCCGCTAATCAAGCTGGCGAAAATGGCGACAAGCTTTTCTTTGCCCAGCCTATAGGTCAATTAGAATCCGTATCTACTTACACTTCGCCTTTGGTAATTGGTAATATGAGTACAGACGTGGCCAATGATGAACTATCTCCAATTGTGCAGCTACTCAATATCATACTCGCTAATCCAAATAACTTCGCTAATAAAAAGCTATCCAATCAAATACTGGAACTGACGGCTGACGTTATCGTGTCGGGTTTGGATAAATTGCGTAGTACCATATTAGCCGCTAATGATACAATAAGAAACGAAAAGGTAAAGGCAATGCTATTAGAAGTAGCTAATACAGACAGCGATGTGATAAAAGCGCGTATTCGTATGAACGCTTTGGCTATGCTGGAAAAGAACGCTACAGACGAAAACTACTTGGCTTTCCGTAATCAGTACGTAGACTTCATTAAAGGGCTTTTGGGAGAAACGGGAGGTAGTGCAGGTAATGAGATGCTAACTGTATTGCTGCAAAATCCCGATGTAAAAGTGGATAATGTAGGTCTGCAAATTCACGCATACCGTTATCTTTCCTCTTATATCACCAAGAACGCTATCAAAGCAAGAGCAGCAGGTACGCGACTAATCCAGTCTCCTGGCGATGATATGGAAATTTTTGATATAGCCGTACAATACGCGGGAGAAGCACAACCCCGTATAGTGCCTATGCTTTTCAAAGATTTACAAAATCACATACGCAATATGGGCTGGGCTGACGTGGAGCAATACGACTTAGCCAGTCAAAAGTTCGCACTGTTTGAGTACTTTAAGATAAGCGACGGCAATTTACCTGAAACTAAAGCAAGAAAGCAAAGTAAAAGAAAAGCTTTCTTAGATACAATGAATTTGAACGCTAAGGGTAGAGCAGCTTTAGAAGCAGCCCTGCAAGGAGAAGTACGCCAAATGAAATCGTATGAAGTAGCGGAAGACGAACAAACGATGCAGAAAGCAGAAGTGATAGTACCAAGTATTTTATTCAAGCAATGGGGTGTACCGTCTAACGTAACGCTATCTGAACTCTTTACCGTTTATGTAGCTAAATTTGATGCCAATAAGCAAGTTGTAGTAGAGCCTACCTCTTTATACGAACTGTGCGATATGAACCCGACCCCAGCCAAGCTGCAAGGTATGGGAGAATTTGAATGGAGAAAAGCCCAACGCGCCGCTTTGGTATCTCGTTTAGAGCAGTTAATAACTACCCAATGGGCAAGTGTCAATAGAAATCAGTACTTTAAGCAAGAGCTTTCTTTATTTACGAACGGTCTACAAAGTTGGAGAGACGAAAAAAATCAGAACGACAAAGCTGAAACTTTGGAACGCTTGGCGGATAGACTGCTGAATATGCGCTTAATTACTGAGAACTATATCCCTATCCGTATTCCATCAGGCCCAGGTAGCGGCTACTTAACACAAGTCATTGGCTTTACTGATGAGGGTACAAGCACGAGGCTATATGCACACTCTAAGCACACCAAGATAGACGGTTCGGATAACGACATTGACCAAGTAAGCGCTTATTTTAAACGCGATTCTAATTATGCTTTTGGCAAAGGAGACGGCGTGATTACAGCAGAAGACAACGCGAATAAGCTATATGATAGCCTTTTGGAGTACTTCAACGACCCCAAGTCTACTGATATGTCTATGAAAAGTACAACTACTCAGCACATAGAAAAAGGGGCTGATAAAATTTCGGATAAAGAAGACCAAATTACTTACAGTTTGTCCGACTCTTTTATCGCTCGTGTTACTGCTATGCTTGGTGGTGTAGTTGGGCCTGCTGCTAATACGCAAAAGTTATCTACTTTTATCTATACAGCTTTCCGAATGCTGGGAGGTACTTCGGGAAACAGCGAAATGATTAGCCGTATTTATGGTAGTCAAGCATCAAGAGCAGTCAGCAATCAAGCGGCAATCCAGCACTTTGCAAATAACGAAGAAATGGTCAATGCGGGTACGGATAACCCTAAGCTTGGAGCTATAGGTAAATTTGGTATGGGCTTCCATAATATAGATACGGCTTTGGCTATTCTATCTACTTTGGGAGGCGAAAAGCCAAGCACGAAAGATGCGCAAATGGTACTGGACATTATAGACGTAGTAATGGCAGAACCCGAACGCTTTGATATACCATTAGCCTATGCAAGCCAAGCAGCCAGCAATTCGCTTACAGAAGACCAGCTATGGGAAATTTTTCTAAACTTCCTAAGCAGAAGTACAGCTTTTCAATCGCTGAATAGAACGATACAAAAGCAGGAACGATATAGATACAACAGCTTCAAAAAGGAAATCGTACAGAATGGATTTGACGAACTGCAAAGCATAGAGCGCAATAAAGAGAGTAGCTTAGTGGTACGCACTAGGGAAGTTAGAAAATTACAGACTTCTATTGGCGAGCTGTCAAATAAAGCCGCAGTTTCTAAATTAAATCTCAATGGCGAGCAGCTAAAAGCTTTGGAGGCTGTATTTGAATCCACAGACGATGAGGTTACTATCAATAAAAAAGAAGCGTACAAGTTTATCAAATCGGTAGATGAAGCCATAGTAATCACAGAGAGCGATAATAAGACTGTACTACTCAATGCGCTGAATAAAATGTACATTAGCTTAGACGAGAGTACAGAAACTGAGGAAAGCGTAGAGCAAGAAAGCAGCAATACCAATAGTGCAATGGAAGAAATGGCTAAAATAGTAGCCGAGATAAAAAAATCAAAGAAAGGCGTAGATGATAAAGTAGATAGCTCTAAGATAATGAAAGCCATTAATTCATTTAAGCGTTCTTTGGGTAGCAATTTGGCTGATGAAGTAGAATTGGAAGCTGCTTTGAAAGGCGTATTAGAATCCAAAGAAATTGACTCGTTGGTAAAACTAATAGACCAGCAACGGGAAAGGGCTAACTATGTCTATAAGTTACGTGCTTTGCTTACCAAACAGCGCATTATAGAAGCTATAGACAATAAGCTGAAAGGTAGCTATCGCCGCGACTTAGAGCTTATTACCCGCTTTGCTATTTTGGGCAAGTGGAACTCTAATATGGCCAAAGTAGTGAGTATCAATCAAGGGACTAAGCCAAGCAGCTATGAAGACAATAGATACATACTCAATTTGGAGTATATGGCTGGTATGGAGTTTGAGAAATTTATTGCTATGTACGATGAGTACAGAAGTGATATGAGAAATGAAGCAGACCCAGCGTTGAAGTTATTGGATTGGCTACAAAAGAAAGGGTACAGTACTAACCCCAACGATGAAGGCAGCAAAGCCCAGCGCAAATTCAGAAAAGAACGCTACAAAAATAGAATAGCAAGAGGCGGCTTTTCGTATATGAACGAAATTTACTCTAATCCCGATACGGGAGTGGTGATAGACTACGATACTCAATTCCACGAAATGGGTAACGTATTAGCTATACTTTATTCTAATCCGTCGGCTATGGAGCAGATACGCGCTGTACAGGTAGCCAAAACAGCAGAGCAATATACCAGTCCTAAAAATATGCCAGTCTTTGGGAAAGTCGTCAAAGAGTTTATGTCTGAAATGGGTATAGACGAACTAAACGAGGGGCAGTACTATTCTGTCTCTGAGCAGTTTGAGAACTTATTTGTGTATCGCTTTTTAGCTACAGACCCCTACATTAAAAACTTACTCGCTGATATAAGCCCTTACTTTACTGGGGATAGTGCGTTAGCTAAAATAGGGCGCGATATGCGCTACGATTTGAGTAGTGCTGGTGCAATTTCTATCTACGTGAACGCTTTTCCCGACCTATTTGAGAAAGCTATCAAGAAGCAATTTACTGAAGACAGCAATAAGAAATTAGAGTATACCCAGCGCGACGACGTGAAAGAGCTATTTGCTGCTGTCAATAAAGTACGTGTAGGCGGTGCTGAGTATATTGCTTTATCTCGTACCATAGACACTAATCAAGATGCGGCAGATGCAAGAAATAAAGAGGCCTTTTCTGTACTCCCAAAAGAGATGCAGTCGGCTTTTATCCTGTATCAAATTGCCAAAGACGGGCTAACGTATAAGACGAATGGATTTGGTAAGATGATACCAGTAGACGTGTATGTGGCTTATAGCAAGTACGCGAATGAGTTATACGCTAATATTGATATGTTTAATCCTATGTCTGAAAAAGACGAAAGCGGTATATCCCCTATTACTAAGCAGTTAGCTATCAACGCGCCTAATCTATTGCCTAATGGAGTATCCGTATACGAGAGTGTGGGTACAGGGAAAGCAGAGCGCGTATTGATTGCGCCTGTTGCTGCCAACGATAGAGGTACATCATTAGCATTTAGAAATTTTGTGATGCGCCGCTATAATCCTTTCACTAGAAAAAGTAGCTCTACTATGGTAACTACTATAGCAAAGAAAGAAGCGGGTATGATAGTAGGCTATTCTAGTAAAGGCGCAAGTAGTTTAAAGGGTAATCCTTTATCTATTTACGAGCATAAGCTATTTAATGGATTAACTACTTCTGCGCTTTTACACTTTGGCGTAAAGGGAATGTCTAATATACCTACTCTATTACAGCAGGCTTTCAAAGCTGGGGCTTACACATACAGCAGAGGTAAGGACTTAGAGGGTATAATATCTACGACCATAGAAAATCAAATTAAGTCTAGTCGTTTTGCAAGTGCAAAAGCCAGTCAATTTATCACATCGGCAGCTTTGCCCGACCTTAGCAAATTTGGCGAACTGCCACTATTGGCTACTTTGGGTATTACTGAAGCTCAATTCCAAGCAGGTGTAAGAGCAGCTGGATTAGAGTTAGCGAGAACGGCTTTTACGGCTGCCCAATTTGCTAACGCTAATGAGAGAAAAGGCTACTCTTTGCCAATTGAAGAAAAGACTACTATGTCTGGATTATGGACAAAGTTGAATACTTACGTGCGCAGCGTTACCAAAGACAGTACTTTATCAGACCAGGAACTTGCTACTGCTACTGCTACTTTTATGAAGCAAGCTTTACAGCCAATAAGCCCCTATGTAGTTGAGCAGATAAAAGCTAAGAATGACTACCGCAGCGATGACACTTTGGCTGTATTGGCAACTGCTTTAAAATTAGATGCTGGTATCAGAATAGTAGAAAATACTAAGTCTGTGGCCAAAGCATTTACCGAAGAAGAGAAAGCCGCCATAAAAGAAAGAAGAGATGAAGCATTTAGCGTAGAAAGCAAGAACGCTATATCCAAATCCGAGAAAGGCTTTATTATGGGTATAGGTAATTTTGTAGAGGGTGAAAATGGTAGTATGGTAGCCACTAACGAAGACGGTACAGACGTAGAAAGCAAGTACATATTCTATACTGGGGGTCTAGACAACGAATTAGAAAAGACAGTAATGGAAGGCGATGAAGCCAAAGAGCAGCACCGCCGTCAGCTATCTTTCGTACTTCGTAAATTAGTCGCTTATTCTTTCTACGATGCAATAAGCAAAGGGGAAAATTTACCTGCTTTGCTAAGCTTGCTAAATTCAGAAACGCTGAACTCGGAAACGGATAAATACGATAAGTTTAATGAAGCTAAGGCTATGGCGGACGTACTCAACTACATTAAGTCTTTGAACAAAGAACTGAACGGGGACGTTAAGACAGCAAAGCCTAGCGAATGGGCGAAATTGGCCACAGAAAAAAGCCTACAAAAGCAAGTCCTTGCCCAATTATCAGACTACATCAATCAGACCTCACAGATAGCTGAAGTAAGCGCGTTCAAGGAAGAGTCTTATGTACCTGCTTCGGGTTCTCCTTTGGAGGCTTGGTCAAGTATCACATTCGGTACGACTACTGCTTTGCCTATACCTATCAATTCGTCTATGCCTACATCAGAAAGGCTGGCTGAATACCCAACAGGAAAGCTATCTCGCTTTCAGCAAATCAGCGCGGCTATGGGTCAGTTACGGGAAACGTCTAGAACTGTATCAGCAATGAGTAGCTTAGCTACCTATTGGCTGGAACTGGACGATGCTATATTCCAAACGAATAGCTTTGAAGTTGAGCAATTAGATGATGCCATAGTAAGAAGTATAGGTGAGCGGCTTTTGGCTACATTAGAGAAAGAAGTAGTTAGTGTAGATAAGTCTAAAACAGAGACCAGTACCAAAGTCTTACTGCAAGGCTTGGATATGACCCCCGCCGATTGGGAAAGCAGAGGAAAAAAAGACTTGGCATTTTACAAAAAGCTACTCAAAGGATTTGATAAAGCAGGGCAGGCTCAATTCAATAACAGCTCCCGTGAGATTGGATTTATAGAGGAAACTTTGACAAATTACTACTCTAGTGCTAACGGTAAAGAGTACACTATACAACAGAAGCGAATGCCTTACCGCGTTGGACACTTAGTCCGATTGACTAACGGTCTAGTTATCCGCGTTACCAGCGAAACGCTGACTACTGATTTTGTACGCAATGATATAGGCGGAGCAGAAGCCAAAGTGCAAGACACAACGGATATAGTACAGGGGAAAGTGGTAATGCGCTACACGAATAAAGAGTCTCAAAGTCCCGAAGCTATACTCAAACGAACAACAGATAAAATTACGGCGACTGGTATAAATGCAGTAGACATAATCGCTGGCATATTCAAAAGTAGCAATACTCAAAATAGTGGAGAAGCGACCTTTGGCGGTATTGATATCCAATGGGAAAGAACGGGAAATACTAACGCCAGCTTGTCTATTGAGACTAATAAGAATGGAAAGCCGATGTACAAAATTTCCTTTAATCCCGAATTGCACGATGCAGGTGTACTGCTACACGAGATTGGCCACATTTTCATAGAGGCTTTGGAAAGAAATAGCCCAGCTATTTACCTAAAACTTGCAGACGGACTACTATCTAATGCGGCGTACAAAGACTTCATTATGCGCCGCGAGCCTAATATTGGCAAAGCTAATACAGCCGCTCAGTTAGCTATACTACGCACAGAAGCTATAGCTTACTACTTGCAATTAACCCACTACGAGAAATCAAGGATAGCCGCGCAAGCAAAAGGAGAGACAGAATTAGCTAATACTTACAAGGAAGCTATGTCTAAAATGCTGAAAGTAGAAATAGCGGGCAGTACTTTGGGTAGTACTTTGAAATTAAGTGATACGACAATAGAAGCTGCTGAGAAGCTGTATCAAGAGATGCTGGGCGTACTGAAAAATCAAAATACTACTGCGCCTACCAATCCACTTGCGCCAATTAGCATCTACGACTTAGTTAATAAGTACGGAGTCAAGCAATTGAACGCGCGAGTAGACAGTAAGCTACCAGGTATCAACGCCAAAAATATAGACACTTTGCTATTAGGCAAGCAGAATACGTCTAAAATACAAGCCCAAGAAGCCGTACAAAGGGAGATGAAAAGTATAATAGAGAGCAATGCTAATATCAACTTCCAAATCTACCAAATGGGCAATAAAGAAGTTTATCTAAACGAGAAAGCCAAAGATAGAGACGGCAGAGCAATTTACCCAAGCAAAGAAAGCTACGATAAATCTATGGCTACACTCAACGAGTGGGCGGCTAATAGAAATACAGCTATAGACAATAACTTAGTTTTGGGTCTACAGAACTGGATTAAAGTAAGCCGCGATAATGCCTTTGAATCAGCAGCTAATGAGGCGCTATTCCTTGCTATTGCAGGTGGGAAAATCAGCAATGAGGAATTACCAGGCATAGATATAGGGCTATCCAAAAAGATGACGGCTGAAAAGCAAAGACAGCAAATACAGAATATCAAGACTACCTTGCAGACTTTGGGATTGACTGCTGCCGATGAAGTGTATACTATAGCTGAATACTATACCAAAATGGGACTTAAAGTACCTACTTGGGTAGATAATCACCAGGCTATGGTCATCGTTCACAATAATACCAACGAAAGCAGAATTAGCATCTACGGTAATAAGAATACACCAATTGCACAGAATACGGGAAAGCCCTTGGGCTATGAGTACGGCATTACCAGCCACAGATTAAAGAATAGCATACAAGACGTAAATAGCTTTGTCAATACAGCTATAGCTATGGACATACAGCAGCAACTCCGCGCTATGGGCAAAGGAAGACTGCAAGTAGAAAAAGTAGGTATGGTATATTGGAGACGAAATAACAAGACAACAGAGCAAGCTAATCAGCACCAAGTCGCTACTTATGAAATGGCAGATACGCTTGCTTTTGCCCAAGCGTTAAGCCAAAATATGCCAGCCGCTACCAAATCGTTGATAGATACAAGTATGATGGACGTTATCAGTAATCCCGAACTACAAAGACCAGAACTGTACGACTTACCTATACTAGAAAAAATTAGACTGTACGGCATACAGCTACCTATCAAAGACGGGAAAGTATCCGCAGAATTGGCGGGTAGAATAAAAGGCGCAGCCGATAAGATAGTAACGCTATCTGCCGCTATTGGTAATGGCGATAATGTAGCACAGAATATCATTGACTTAGCCGAAATACTTAGAAAGCGTATGCTATACTTACTATACGATAAGCACGACGGCAACGAGCAGGCTTTCCTTGCTGATGCAGAAGCTTACCAAGTTACGCAAATGATACTAGAATTGACAGAACGCAATCGCGCGACTTCTTTGGATATGACCAAAGCGGATATACTAGACCGATGGACAGCTACAGTAGATAGAAACGATAATAGACTGTACAACTATATGATAGAATTGATAGATACAGCCGTAAGACGTAGCAAGTCTGAGCTTATGCCGTTTACTAAGATGAACTATCAGAAAGTAGATAATTTGGATAAGCAGCAAAATAAGCTCTCTTATCTCAAAGATAATAGTACAGACTTATTCGCTCCTCTTTTCAAAACTGTAAAAGGTATAGACAAAGACGGCAATCCAGTAGACATCAAGACTATGGATATTCATTGGAACGAAAACGACCCCGAAACGGCAACGGCTTTGGCTAATGGCACATTGACTAAGACTATGCTATCCTATGGTACTTGGGTAGCAGAAGAATTGCACAAGGAATTTGCTAAGTACTTACTACACCAGCACAGACAGTCTTGGAAAATGTCTGAGGCTATGAAGTCTTTAAAAGGAGAGGATTTGGAGAACGCGCTAATGGAAAAAGCTAATCAAGAAGCTCTTGCTTTGCGTCCTAATAAAGGTATGCTACCCGTAGTAGAGGGGCGATACACAGAGGCATTAAGTCGTAGAGACTGGAAGCAAGCAGCAGATAAGTTTTTCTCTAATTCGCTTTTCCAAGACAGCCCCTTTGACAACTACTACCAAACAGACAGCGACACAAGTCAACGCTTTGCTGGGGTAACTTCTCAATTTTGGTCGCAGTTTAAAACGGGCGGCTACCAATTAGGCGGTCTTACCCGTATGAGCTTACTCGGTGTAGAGTGGGACAATGAATTGCAACAGTATAGAGTGATAGACGAATACAAGCAAAGAGGACTAAGTGGCAATATTGAGAATATCAGCAACTACACTATGGCTGCTTCTATAAGAGCGCGGCAGATGACAGAAGCTGTACAGTACCTTAATGTTGCCATTACCTTTACCAAGTTAGTAGAACACCAGCGCGGTACGAATACGACTGAGTTAAGAGATGCAATGAATGTGTACATTAACCGCAATATCTACGGTGAGTTACCCCAAATTGGCGAGCTACAAGTTATGGGCGGTATAGTCAATTGCGACAACTTGCTTGGGGGTACAGGTCAGCTTATCCATATGGCTTTCCTTTCCCTTTCTGTAACTGGTAGTATCAAGAACGCGCTGGCAAGTGGGCTAAAAGGTAGCATCAACGGGCTAATCAATAGCTGGACGGATATGATAGGTGGAAAAACAGACTTATACGGTCCTGCTAATATCAAAAAAGCAGTCGGTATCGTTATGGGCAATCCAGCTTTGGCATCTGCTATCAACGAGAAGTATCAGTTAGCAGCTATGCAAGAGCGCGATTTGATAGGACACGCTAAAAACGTAAGAACTAAGCAGCATTTATCCGATACTGATACAGCAATGATAGGTAACTGGGTAGGTGAGTACTACACTACTTTGGTTGGCGCACTTGCACAGATGGATATAGAGGGAACGTTAGATGCGCATAGCTTAGACAGCGATGGAAATTTAGTGTACGACTATAAGAAAGACACGAGATTTTACCAAGACGGCAAGCTGCTACCCGATGCTGATTTGCTGATAGAGGATTTGCGTATTGCACAGCAGCGCGAGCGTTATCACCCAGTACCAGCAGAGGGGCTATCGTGGGCATACAGCCAAGCCGATGAAATGCGACTTAAAGTAATCACCCAGCGTTTCGTTGGGGAAATGAACGATAATCAACTTAAAAATCAAGCGGCTGCTTTTGGCTTACCCCG
>JAYVKQ010000233.1:0-7722 GCA_043768285.1 Saprospiraceae bacterium
ATTGCGAGGCACTATTATCCCTCATCGGGATTTTTACTTCAAATGACGCAGGCTGCTAAACAAGATTTACGAAATCTTAAAGATTTCGTAAATCTGAAACCCGAGCGCGTCATTATTAGCGAAGTGAAGCAATCGGTGGCAACTCCTCGAAGTATCAAAACGATTAGATTATCGAGTAATGTCACAGATTGCTTCGCTGCGCGCGCGATGACAACATGTGCGCGCGCGATGAAAACACTTTTTCATTAAGTTAAACAGCTCTATATAGAAGTATAGCGCAAAAGCTATCCGCCAATGTTAAAAAATAAATTTCCAACTTTGACTTTCCTATCTTTGCATAATGAAAATAGCCATCACAACTCTTATAATCCTATCCCCCCTTCTCCTTCTCGCGCAAACCGTTAGACGGACACCTGCATTTTTAAAACAAGACACCACGACCCTACCCGCTTACGAGGTGACCTCGCTTCGGCTCAATCAATTTGATGTCGGGCAAAGCCGTTTGGATATGGATAGTTTTACTTTAAAAATAAATCGCAATCAAAATATCGCTGATTTTCTGCAAAACAATACCCCCCTCAGTATTAAAGCCTATGGGACTGGTCTCGCTACTGTTTCTATGCGCGGCACGGGCAGCAGCCACACGGCAATTGTCTGGAATGGTTTTTCTATCCAAAATGCCCTAAATGGTCTCGTGGATTTGCCCCTTAATGAAATGGGCGCGTTTAGTCATATGAGCGTGAAGTTTGGGGGAGGTTCAGCTCTTAATGGGAGTGGCGCAATGGGTGGCACCATATATATAGACAGTGATTTGGAAAAGAAACTGGGCTTTCATGGTAGCGTTGGGGCGAATATGGGCAGTTATGGCTTAGCGGGACAACAATTCCAAATTTCGACAGGCACTAAAAAAATGACGGCGGGCTTTCGCCTATCGCACCAAGCAGCGCGCAATAATTTTGAGTTTAGAAACACTGGAACTATTGGCAAACCATTACAGTATATCAGCAACGCCGCCTACGAAAAATTCAACCTCAACGGCAGTTTTCTATTCAACATAAACCCTAAAAATAATCTTAAAATACACTTGTGGGATACCCGCAACGACCGCCAAATTGCGCCCACTATGATTGCCCAAAACGATAGGGCGCGACTGCGCGATGGCAATAGCCGCGTGGCTGCCGAATATAGCCATATCGAAAAAACCAACTCCACCAAAGTACGCGTGGCGCATTTCGATGATAATAATTTTTATAGTAGCACCCTCGTGGATAGTAGCCGCAACCGCGTCAAAACCAGTATTGCTGAACTCGACCATTTAATTGACTTTAAAGGGAATAAGACTTTGCGTGTAGGCCTCAACATGACCCAAAACACCGCTTTAACTAATAATTTTGAAAAAGAATATCAACGCACCCGTTTGGCAGCGTTCACGTCTTACAATTTTGAATACCTAAAAACGCAATTCAATATCAATGCCCGACAGGAAATGGTAGATAGCCGCCCTGTGCCGTTTACATTTTCAACAGGTTTTGAAAAAAAACTATTCCATCACCCATCCTCTATTACCCATCCCCCATATCTAATACTGAGGGGGGCACTCTCGCGCAACTATAATCTCCCTGCCTTGAACGATTTATATTGGGCAAAACTCGGCAACCCTAACCTCGTGGCTGAAAATGGATATAGTGGCGAAGTGGGGATGGACTATATAAGTAATCAATCGAAAATCAGCGTCACAGCCTTTGAAATGCGCACCAAAGATTGGATACTCTGGATACCCCAAGCCGATGGCATTTGGCGACCCAGCAATATCAACACCATCATATCACGCGGCATAGAATTTTTTTATAAAACGGATTTTGAAAAAAATGGTGTTAAATATCGTGTCAATGCTCAATATCAATTGGCCCGTTCAACAGATAGAGACGGGTATCAGCTGATTTATACGCCTATCCATACAGGCGGGGCTACACTGCGGGGCGCATGGAAACACGTCTTTTTTCAATACAACCAAACAATATCCAGTCGTCGTTATGCTGCTACCGATAACACAACTTGGACGGATGCTTTTACATTGGGCAACCTTATCATCGGCGGTTCTTTACCTTTTAAAAAATGCAGTGTGGATATGCAGGTGCGGGCAAATAATATTTTCAATACGGATTATCAGACGATACCGTATTATGCTAATCCGAAAAGGTTGATTGGTGGAGAAATTTTGTTGAAGTTCTGATTAAGGAGAGCTGAGAAGTGTGCAAGAGACGCTGCGCTTAATCCCGATGGTATCGGGACACAAACAACGGTTTTGCTTTAAAAGACTTGGGCGCAACGGGGATAATGCTCAAATTCTGATTAAATTCGATAGTACATTTGACCGCTTTAATTGTTAAGCAACCGTCGTATCTACTATATCAAACGCCACATTTTGATATACATCATCAAATTCTAAAGTAATAGGAAGGCTTTTTAGCGGCACTGAGCCTTCTGAAAAAACGAAGCCGATTTGCCACTGCCCTACTTCATTACAGTAAAATTGCTCAATTGACCGCTTGGTTGAACTGATTAAAATATATTCTTTCAAACTTTTAATTTGGCGGTAAGATGTGAATTTATCGCCCCTATCAAAAGCTTCAGTTGTCTCTGATAATACCTCAATCAGTAAGGTCGGATTGAGCATGACATCTGTGAAACTATCCTCGAAATAGGGTTTTCCATCAACCACAACCACATCAGGATAGAAGTAATTTTTATACGCTAAAAAACTAACCACTTTGGTTTCAGAAGTTGTAATATCAAGATTTAACTTTGATTGTATATTTTTCAGACCCAAAGCAAGCCCTACGTTAAAGACGGTTTTGTTATGGGGGTGCGTTCCTCCAGCCATGAGTATGCGTTTTCGGTTAAAAAATTCATGCTTGCCCGTTTTTTCGCGCAGGCTTGTCCTTTCGAGCGTCAGATATTCTTCAGCTGTTAGTTGTTTTTTTTCTTCTATGGCTGTTGTCAACATTTTCTCTTTTTTTTGTTTAACAAAGCTACTTTATTTTTTTTAAAATTGCTACAAAATTTTTAAAAAAATGAATACTCCGTTTTCCGTAAACTTGTTATTAGTGATAATTTCTTAAAGCTGTATGAACACAATATCTATAATTATATGTTGCTTATCCAAATTACCAACTTGCACAGTATTTGAATTGTCGCAAACAGGGTTTACTATTTTTTTTTTACGTACATTCGTTGATTGAAAATAGAATTTTGTTTTTTTACAAAATTATACATTAAATCAAACACGCTAAATGCCAAAAAAATACACCTTATTATTAACCACACTCTTATTCGTACCTTTCTTTTTGCAAGCGCAAACTGTTTGGTTTTTTCAAGATAGTAACAATCCTGGTTACTACGACAGTGGTTTGGCGTTCAAAACAACTCCCAGCACGATTGAGCAAGCGGGAGCAAGTGGCGATAAAATTCCTACCGAAAGTAATATCGTATTTCAAGGTAATAATAGTTTAAAATTACGCTGGACTTCTCAATCAGGGGGTGATTGGTCGGCTTTGGTTATTGCACCCGGTTTCCCTTCTCAAGATATAAAACAGACCGATACTTTAGCGTTTTGGGCATATGCCCCTGCGGGTATGCTCAAAGCCGCTATGCCTAAAATTTTTATGGAATGTGCGCCCAATAATTCTAAAACCCGCAAGTACAATATCAGCGATTATACAAACGATATAGCTCCTGCCACTTGGACAGAAATTAAAATACCCCTTCCTATTTTTTTCAATGATGCTGCGAATAGTAGTATAGATTTTACAAAAGCAAAAGCTATCATATTCGGACAAAATGCGGCTGATGCGACACAACGCCTTATATATATAGACAACGTGCGGACTTATCGCGCTTCAACAACAAGTAATTTGGGCATACCTAACAATCTTACAGCGGCAGGATATGATAGCCATATTGAACTGAACTGGACTGCCGCAGAAGGCACTCCCGATGGCTACCAAATTTGGCGGTCGGTGGACAATGGCGCGACTTATTCCCTATTGAAAACAACCAATATTACGACTAATTATATAGATTTTGTTACCAATACGCCTACAACGCAATCATTTCAATATAAAATAAAAGCCGTAAAAAGTAGTGATATTTCCGCTTTTTCTAATGAAACAAGCGCAACGACTAAAGCCATGACCGATGAGGAATTGCTCACGATGGTGCAACGGCATACTTTCCGCTATTTTTGGGAATTTGCGCACCCAACTTCGGGTATGGCACGCGAGCGCAATACCTCAAATGATGTGGTAACAACAGGGGGTACGGGATTTGGCGTTTCTGCCATTGTCGTAGCTGTTGATCGCAAATTCATCACCCGTACTGAGGGGGTCAATCATGTATTGAAAATCGTTAATTTTCTAAGCGGTGCAGACCGTTATCATGGCGTTTTTCCGCATTGGATGGATGGCAAAACGGGTAAAGTTATTCCATTTAGCACTTTCGATAATGGCGGCGATTTAGTTGAAACATCTTTCCTTTTTCAAGGACTTTTGACAGCAAAACAGTATTTTAATGGCACTTCTACGGAAGAAATACAATTACGCAATAAAATTCAGCAATTATGGGAAGCCGTTGAATGGGATTGGTATCGGCGCAGTGGGCAAAATGTGCTCTATTGGCATTGGTCGCCCAATTACAATTGGCAAATGAATTTTGCTTTGCGCGGCTATTACGAGGCTTTGATTACCTATATATTGGCAGTGGCTTCTCCGACAAAACCAATACCCGCAAGTGTATATCATCAGGGGTGGGCGGGTTCGCCAAATTATGTCAATAATCAGACGTATTATGGCTATAAATTGTCGGTAGGTCCTTTGGCGGGTGGTCCATTATTTTTTGCGCATTACTCTTTTATCGGCTTTGACCCGCGCAATAGGAAAGACGCATATGCCAATTATTTTATCCATAATCAGAACCAATCGTTGATAAATTGGACATTTTGTAAAGAAAACCCTAAACGGTGGGCGGGATATAACGGCGAAGCGTGGGGCTTAACGTCAAGCGATGACCCGAATGGCTACTCTGCCCACGAGCCTTTTGGCACGAATGATAATGGGACTATTTCGCCAACGGCTGCCTTGTCGTCTATGCCTTATACACCTACGCAATCTATCGCCGCTTTAAAATATTTTTATAGAAAAGAAGGGGCAAAACTATGGGGTACTATGGGTTTTTATGATGCCTATAACCCTACGCGCAATTGGTACGCCAACAGTTTTTTAGCGATTGACCAAGGACCTATTATTTGCATGATTGAAAACTATAGAACAGGCTTGTTGTGGAAAAATTTTATGCAAAATCCAGAAATACAAACAGCTTTGGATGCTATTGGTTTTGTGAAAGATAATACGACGGCTGTAAAAGACCCCCTCAGTATTTTCAATGATTTTTCTTTAAAAATATACCCAAATCCAAGTCCAGAGGGTTTTTCTATCGAATTTGATATGCCAAAACAGGAAAATTTGACATTAGAAATAGTAGATTTGCAAGGGCATATAGTCAAAACAGTTTTTTCTAAAAAAGCATTTTTACAAGGCAAAAATCAGTTTTTATTAGAAAAAAATGATTTAAAAACGGGTTTTTATGTTGTAATACTGAGGGGGGGTGCTTTTGAGAAGAAAGGTAAATTAGTTGTGGAATAGATTTTACCACATAAGGTACATAAGTTTTTTTACATAAGTGCACATAAGAATTTAACTACAAATACGAATAATGGGTTAAAAAGCCCCGTTAGGGGTGCAATGTGGGTAACAGTAAACGAGTACACCCTACCTCGAAGCCCCGTTAGGGGTGAAACACCTGCAATTACACCCCTAACGGGGCTTCGGTCTTCGGGCTGTCGGAAAGTTACCCACATCACACCCCTAACGGGGCTTTTTAACCTATTATTCGCATAATCAATTAAAAATAATTAACTAACCAAAATTTCTTTAAAAATGAAAAAACTTTTACTCCCCATGTTGCTTATTTTAATGGCAACTGGATTTCTGAACGCTCAAATTAATGAGAATTTTGAAGGCGCAACACCCACTTTAACGTGGGAAGCCTTAGACGGTAAATGGGACGGCATAGTGAATAATCCCAGTGCCAATGCTGTCAATAATTCCGCAAAAGTGGGTCGCTATATCAAAAGAGACTCCACAGGGTTCAGCCTTTTTTGGGCAAAATTCACAACGCCCATTAATTTGACGACCAACAACAAATTTAGAATTAATGTCTATTCTAAAAAAACGGGTAGCTTTATTTTTAAACTCGAAGGACCAAAAGGGAATAAAGAAATCTCTAAAAAAGTCGTCAATACGGGTGTTTGGCAATCCTACGACCTCGATTTTTCGAGTGCGAAAACGATTGACTCGCTAAACCGCCTTATTTTGTTCTTCGATGCGGGTGTTGGCAACTCAAAACAAGATACATTTTGGTTTGACAACCTCCAACAACTCGCCCCTGACGCTTGCGCGGGTGTAACGCCACCCACTACGCAAAATCTTTTAGATGATTTTGAGTGCCAGCGCAATGCTTCTTACGCAGGTGGTTGGGATAGCTTGAGCGTGGTAACAAATCCGAACAAAACGGGCATCAATACCAGTGCCAGCGTCGGTAAATATAACGACCAAGCGGGCAATGGTACAGAATATGGCTTTTTGATGCACCAAAACCTAACGCCGATTGACTTAGTTAAATTCCCTTATTTGCGTGTTAAAATATTAGCCCCGAAAGCGGGTCTGATGCTCTTAAAATTAGAAGGTGGCACAACTTCTCGAGAAGTTGGTACAACTATCACGGCTGCGCAAGTAGGTCAGTGGGTAGAGTGTACGGCTGACTTTACGCCTGTTATTCCCGCAGGAAATAGCCGATTGGTGATGTTTTTAAATGCTGGTGTGAACGGCGCGGCGGGCGATGTGTATTATATTGATGATATTCGCTTTACGGAAGTGCCTCCGCTTGAAAGTTTTGAACCACAAGCCTTGGCATGGGCTCCCCTCAGTAATGACCCAGCTTTGCACGGTGCTTTGACCGTTGTGGACAATCCAAACACCACAGGCGCGGTCAATAAAACGGCAAAAGCGGGTAGATACGCAAAGGGAACAGCCGCTATAAGTACCTTAACAGGCACTTTGCCGACTGGTTTTAGAGTAGATGCAGCTTCTCCACAATTGTCTATTCATGTCTATGCGCCTGATGCGGGTAAGGTTGTCCGCGTGCAGTTAGTCAGTGCTACGCAAGGCAATAAGCAAGCGGAAGCGACTGTAACGGCAGCGAATACGTGGGAAGAATTGAAATTTGACTTCACTTCGGCGGCGGGCATTGCGGATATTACGCAAATGAATGTCCTTTTTGACCCTGGCACGGCAGCAAATGGCAAAGCCTATCTTTTTGATAACTTGATATTCGGCAAATTGACCCTCAATGTCTGCGGCACGGTTGTAAAAAATCCAAATATTTTGGATGATTTTGAATGTCAGCGCAATGGTACATATGGCGGCGATGCTGACCGTATTACAGCCATTGCAAACCCACAACAAGGTCCTTTAAATACGAGTGATAAGGTAGGGCAATATATTGACCGCGATAATGATGCTTTCAATGCCTTGGGGTATAATTCAACAACGTCTCTCAATTTATCTAAAAACAACCAATTTAGTATCAAAATTTGGTCGCCAAAGG
>JAYVKQ010000234.1:0-8288 GCA_043768285.1 Saprospiraceae bacterium
CAAACATCTGATTGTATTTCTATGAATCTTATTTATCAATCTGTCCATGCGCTTTTTAAGCCCAAAATTGAGTGATTCTTTCCATATACGGAATTGCTGTAAATCAATTCAATTTTAACGTAAGTAACTGTATATCAATATTTTACGTCACTTAAGGCAATTATAAACGTTTACGTACACAAAAAAAGACCGTTACAGTATTTTGTAACGGTCTTTTTTTTGTGCGTTTTACCTCTGTTTGCGGTAACGGATTTTCATAAAAAACTTTATTAGCGCAAACAGAGGTAAAATAGGTTTTTATACATAAAAACGCCCAAAATATACACTTTATATACACTTTCGAGAGTGTATATAAAAAGTGTATATGCCTTCTACCAAGCATATTCGAGCGAAAGGGTGAACTTAACCCTGCACGTTGAGCAATTGACGACCAAGTTAGGCGTGAATTTGTTGGTCGCTGAATACAGCGCAAATGTTGTACTCTCAATGCTTTCAATACCTAATGCGCCATCATCATCGTACAAGCCGATTTTGTACGATTTTAAGTCAGCGATATTTTTGATGTACAAAGGCAATCCTCGCGTGAATGTCACTTCGCCTTTAGCATCAGTTTTTAGTTCCGATTCCCACAGCTTTGTGCCAGCATTGTCAAATATGCCCACCACCAAATCGGGCGCACTACTAAGGTCGTAAGGCGTACCTTTTTCGTTGGCAGTCGGAAAAGCATTGACTACCACGCCTTTAAGTGTGATAATAGTTGGCAATTGCTGCACTACGCAGCTTCCACCCGTAAAACCTTGTGGACAAACAACGGGCGCGTCCGATTTGGAACAGCCTATAAATAGACTTGCAAAAAAGACTAAAATACTGAGGGGGTAGCTTACTAATGATTTTTTCATGTCAATCGAATTGAGTTGTTTAAAATGTTTTAATTAATGAAACAAAGATATATACATTTTTTATAAATACAAATTTTAATTGGCGCAAAATAACATATCGGTATCCTCTGTTTGCGCTAAGTTGGATTTTAATACGCACTATATTAGCGCAAACAGAGGACAAAAAAATAATTGACCATTTATTTTGTTGTTACACAAATTGTTTTTATTTTTACATCGAATATAAAATCAAAGCTGTTGAGCTACACAATACCCATAACAGGTAAAGTGTAGCTTTTTTTTAAGACATCACCCGCTTACACACGATACAAAGTTTTGACCTTTACTCTACCCCCGCCCTATTTGCATTGCACGTAGGGCGTTATTTCTTAACCAATCAAGATAACAACATGAGCCAATCCAACTTAGCACAATTCAGCGACAATCACATTCGGAAAATATGGCATGACGAACAATGGTATTTTGCTATCACCGATGTAATAGGTGTTTTGACCGATAGCCGAAACACAAACAGCTATTGGCACGTTCTCAAAAAACGTGAACCGCAGTTACTTACAATTTGTAAGCAACTGAAATTAAAAGCCAATGATGGCAAAAATTACAAAACCGATTGCGCCAATACTGAGGGGGTGCTGCGCATCATCATGTCCGTGCCATCGCCCAAAGCCGAGCCGTTCAAATTGTGGTTGGCGCAATTAGGCACACGCGAAATCGCCGAAATAGAAAACCCCGAATTGGGCTACGAGCGCATCACGGAGCTGTACAAAGCCAAAGGTTATCCTGACGACTGGATTGGATACCGCCTAAAAACCATTGGTATCCGAAAAGAATTGACCGATGAATGGAAAAATCGTGGCATTCAGGAAGGGCAAGAATACTCGATACTCACGGCTACGGTTGCCAAAGGCACGTTTGGATTGTCACCTACCGAGCATAAAGCCCTCAAAGGATTGGGCAAAGAAAACCTACGGGACCACATGACAACTATGGAACTGATTTTGACCGCTTTGGGCGAAGAGGTAACCCGCTCCGTAGCCGTGGATAATAACGCGCAAGGTTTTGAAGATAACCTCGATGCCGCCCTAAAAGGTGGCGAAGCGGGGGGTATCGCACGCGCAAACGTGGAGCGCATTATGGGCAAAAAGGTGGTGAGTGGTGAGAGTTTTTTGGCTGCACCCAAAATAAATGAAATAAAATAGCACCCCCCTCAGTATTTTATCACTATAAAAGCAAACCATTAAATATTTTTACATTTAATCATTTTTTATGAAAAAACTAATATTAAACGCAAGACCATTACTGCAACATAATACACTGCAATTGAGCATAGGAGTAGGCGAATATTCAATTATATGTCAAAATACATTTGAGGAAGTAACTAAAGCATTAGTTTATGATATGTTTCCCAAATCTATTCATTGGAAATACCCAGAGCAATATTTAACTATTAAGCAAATGGCATTGATAGGCGAAAAACTGAATGATTTAGATATTGAGATTGAAATACTTTCAACAAATCCAATATGGGCAACTCGGTGCAAAATGGACAATTGTATTACGATTATAAATGGCAAAAAACATTCTGTCAATCCTCTTTATGGTCATTCACAAATAAGTGGCGACATCTGGGACTATATGCTTTAAGCATTTTAGCTAATAATTTGCCGTGCATTATTTTTCGGATTGGCAAAAAAAAAATACAAAAGCCATTGGCATATCACCAATGGCTTTTGTGCTAAGTTGGATAATTATTGACCAATGCAATAATGTGGTCCCATGCTACGCTATTGATGGCGTAATACTTTTTGACAGCCCTACCCTTTTTGATGGTTTCGGATAACCTTCCTTTCTCAGAAGACCCCCTCAGTATTTTGCACTTTTCTAACGCACCAACAACCGTGGCGGTTGCACCGTCCACATTGCGCTGTATGTCGGCTTGCGAAGCCATGTACGCGCCTTGCGTGTTGATATAATCTACGACATTCAGAGCCACGCCATTGGGGTTGCCCAGCAAATTGAATACGCTTCTTAAAAGACTAAAATCCATTGTTGCTATTTTTGATGCAAATAAAGTATTTTTTTTATACAATGTTTATTGTTTGCTTAAAATATTAATACTTTAAATTTAAGATAATAAAAAAAAAAATTAAAATTTGATATTTTAAATTTGTAATATTGAAAACTGTTTCATACATTTGCAGTATGAAACAGTGAAACACTTAGTTTTATTTTCAACAAAGTAACATCAATTATGAACGGAATTATGTACTTCATGGTACACCTAACTAATTGGTAATCAAATATTTTAATTTTTAGAATTAATGGAAAAAGGGGTTAAAACCCGTGCCACCGCTCAAAGCGGTGGCACGGGTTAGCTCTAACTTCTTGTAAATCAACGTTTTATATGTACCATAAAGTAGATAATTTCGATTTATTATGATAATGAACCGATATGCAGCATTACAACTCACACAACTGATTATACACCACAGTCGTCTCCTTCGATAAAGTCATATTCAACCGCCTTACGCTTTGCACACTGCGCCCATATTGCTTGATGCCCTCGTCCTTCATTTTCAAAGCATAATAGCTTTCCATCAGTCCGCGATGCGCCATTTCGATAGCATCGTCAATAGCCAAAATGGACTTGTACTGCTCGATGGCATCTACATATTGCCGTTCTTTTTGATAAAACGCACCTAAGTGAATAAGCATTTGAATGTATTTTTCTCTAAAATTGTCGCGCATACCCAATACCCATTCGTGATTAGGATAATTGATTAAAAAATCATCTTTATATACTTCTTTGATGTGTAAATAATTCGGTAAAGCGACCTTCAAGCCTTGCGTACGCTCAATATCAAGAGCCTTATCGCGCAAAAATTTAAAATTTTGTACATCGCTTTGCACCGTCCAATCGTGGTGAATGGCATAATGTTCATTCTTGAAAATCAGAATAGGCGTCACCCCCACGCATTCATTAAACGCCTTGCGTAGGGCATGAATAGTCGCATTGAGGCAATTGCGCGCTGCGTCACTCGTGCTATGGGACCAAAATTTTTCAATCAACCGCTGCCGATGCACGGGGCGCGGATATTGAAAAAGAATATATGCCAATAGCAAACCATTAATGCTGCCGCGAACAGGCAACGGCTGTCTGTTAATGTCTATATCCAAACTACCAAAAAAGGAAACGTTGATTGTATTAGAGGCATCAGGCGGCGTATCCGTTGCAGCCATTGCAGTTATGGCATGAGTGACCATATCCATCATCGGTATAGCAATATTACGCGTCAATTCTACCCGTTGCGGTAGGGTAGGAGTAGGGAAAAACATTTTTTTTAACCAATGCCGAATACCCTTTTTAGCGGTGCGTTCAGTATGGTCTTTGAGCCATAAAAGCAAGGCGTCTTCTTCAAAAGGCAAGTTAAAATAGCCTTTTACACCCAATTGAATGACGGTAGTGATTTCCGAAGGGTGTGGCGACGGCGACATCACAAGTATCGGTAGCGATGGAAAAACGAATTGAATATTACGGATATAATCCAAAACGTCCTTATCAGGTTTTAGGCATAAAATGATAAAAGCCGCCGCATTTTTACGCGACACATCGGGTATATCATGCGAAGCAATGCACAAGACATTGAAATAGCCTTGCACCGCCTTTATCACGCTTTGCATTTGCTGTGTGTTTTTGTCACACAGAATAATGGTCTTGGGAAGCATCTGGTCATTTCGGTTTCGGTAAAGAATGTGTAGTTTTCAAAACCGCTTTCCCTTATTTACCTAATCTTATTGAATCTTATTGGGTGCTTATTTTTTCTGGATTTATTGAAAAAATACTGAGGGGGTATCCCTTAGCGTTATAGATATGAACAAGTTCGACATATATTTTTGGAGTTAATAAAAAACGTAAGTTATTGTTATATCATGCAAATATATAAACAATAAATGCATAAAGCAATGGCTCAATTGTTAATATAGATAGAAAACTATGTTAATGTAAAATAGGTGACTACCTTTGTAACCATTAATCCAAAAAAGCCACCTATCCTGTACATGTACTTGAAGGCGGCTTTTTTTATTGAAAGGACATCAAAAAAGTAAAGCATGAAAAAAATCATTAATTTGACTAACGTCAATCAATTAGAGGAGGTGCACAACTGCACGGCTACGCGTAAAGGCGAATGGGTTATTTTTACCTGCCCTATGTGTTTGGACTATGAACGCCGCATCAATTTGAGAACGGGCGATATGAAAACATATGCCCCTTTTACGTTCATCAAGCACAACGGCTCATACATGCCCGAGGGTCTTCAACCTGAGCTATACAGCCCTAATTAGGCATTAGCCCGTGTTCTGAAAAATCCCCCATTAAAAAACCTGTACCAAACCTTCACCACTCCATTTATTGTGTACAATAGGTTTGGTCTGTCCAACTTTTGCCCCAAAATCAACGGTCATTGTCAAGCGATAACTGCCCATAGGTAGCGCATTAGGGTGAATTCTGACCTTAATGTGCCGTTCGCGTTTATGCCAAATACCCCGTTTTTCGAGTAATAAAAATCGCTCGCGGGTATCAAAATTGAAGACATATATTTTGGCAAAATATTGCGAACCCAATTCAATTTGCGCTGTATCGGCGTGCGTCAATATCAAAGCAAACGCTTGGTTAGCACGGATACTATCCTTCGCGTTCACCAAATTGACGGCAATTATCTCCTCTGTTTGGGATATCTGCACATCAGAATGGGCTTCCCCTTTGATATTTTCTTCAACCTCGGCAATGGGCTGAACAGGCTCATGCACTTGATAATGCGCGTTTTCATGTACACTCAATACTTTGTTTGATACGCCTTCGGTAGGTTCAATATTCATTTTTGACAAAATAAAATCGCCAATAGTTTGGCTATCCACACCCGAAAAAAGGCAGGTATCTTCCGACAAATGATGCGTTATTTTGCCATGTATGCGATTGGTATCTTCATTATTGAATACCACCACGCGGAAAATATGGCGCGGCATTTTGGTATCCGTCACATCACCCCCTCCCTCAGTATTTACGCCTTGTTGCAACTGATTTTCAAGCAAAATAAGCCGTTTTTTTAGCGAATCGTTTTCGGCTTTCAAATCATTTTCCCGCTTCATAATATCGGTTGAGGATATAGTAGTTCTAACAATTGTCGTGGGCGGGGCAACAGATACTATTGGTTTTTCTTCTACAATTTTAGGCGCATTAAAAACCTTTGTATATTTGATATGCGTTTCCATATCGGCGGCATTATCAAAACTGCGGCTACGGGCAATTTCTATTTTATTACCTGCCCGAAGGACGAAATAAGGCTTTTTGGCAGTATCCATTTTGCGCTCATAATGGTCTGAAATAGCAACGTTTTTTAAGACAGAAGCCATGCCTGTGTCGCGTTCTTTAGCTTTTTTGTAGGCTTGGCTATAGAGCAAGGCATAACCTTTGGCATCGTTCAGATGAAAATAGAACCGCCCATCGCTGCCTTCAAACGCCTCAAAACCAGCTTTGCCCGATTGCGATTTTTGCGCAAAATTGTACTCATCGGATTTATGACTTTGGTTCATTGTATATTTTTTTTGGATAAAAAATGAGATTTATACGATATTACTTATGGCAGCCACTAATTGCACTAATTTTCACCAATGATAATCTATTTTATAGAAAAAAATTAGTGAAAATTAGTGCAGTTAATGGCTGCCATAAGTAATAAAGATGTAACAAAAAAAGGCTGCCTCATAAGATTTTTGAGACAACCTTTTCCTGTTTTTCCAATATTAAAATGGAGACAAAAATACTATCAACCATTAAAATATTGAATGAGTCCCAAATCTGTAAACGCGCATATTGGGCTAAGACCCGGCGTAGCCGTAGGCAAAAGCATCAAACGCGCCGTCACGCGATACAAACCCTCCGAAATAGTACCCGCAGGGATTTGCACATCAACTGAATAGTTTTTGGGATTGACACTTTCGTAAGGCACTAATTTGGACGGAATGGCGGGACCTTCACTTGGACCCATTTGCTCAAAGAAAACGTCCAATTTCCATTTGCCCGCCAACATGGTCGTCAATATCCCATTTTGGTTCCAGTTAAAACGTACAAAGGCATCTTGGTCAACTTGAACGCTCGCTGGGTTTGGGTTTGTGACATCTGGGTCGTAGGTGCCATTGGGAGCCATTACTTTCTCGTGATAATTAACAGCACCAGATACGTTGAACGCGCCAGTGGTCAATACGTTTTCAAAAGACAATGAATTTAATGCTACATTTGCCATGATAGAATAATTTTTTTGGTACAGCCATGCCTTTGTAAAATGGTTCGAGTGGTGGGTAGATATAGCCCTTTACAATTGCGCAACTGTGGTTTTTCTAAAAATGTTTTTTGAAGAAATGTCTCGAACCACAGGGCAAACATGGTGGCAAACAAATTAGTTTTTACTCACAAAATGCTTAAATTTTACTTAAAATGCGCTTAGTTTAATTAAAAGTGAATTAAAATGCGCTTAAATTTTAACTTGAACACCCCCCTCAGTATTTTTGACCCATTAATGTCATTTTTTTAATCTTTCAACAACCAAATTTATGAAGAGAACCATTTTGTCAACACTATTTTCACTCGCAGTTCTATCTGCCTTTTCTCAAAGAATCTACACGCCCGCTATCGGTACGCCCGAAAGAAAAGTACTTTTAAACATCATCAGAACACCAACGGAAAAGGAATTGGGACAAGCCATTCAGTTTACCCCCAGCACTTTCAATATCATGGGCGATATGTGTTTTATACTTGCTAATATCCAACAAGCCAACGGCAAACTTCTTGATATTGAAAAATTTGTACAAAAAGATTTGATAATGGGCGAAGGCACAGAGGCTTTTTTTGAAAACAATATTCAAGTTGTTTTGAAAAAAATTAGGGGCAAGTGGAGGATTGTCCGACGTGTATTGGGTTGCACCGATGTCTGTTGGTCAGATTGGTACGTGGATTTAAAAATGCCGAAAGCGGTGTTTGGAATGAAATAATAGGCATTTAAGAAAATGTAAATATTTGATTTTCAATAGTTTAAACTTTGACAAAGTTCAAAACTTTGTCAAAGTTTATGGTGCTTATTTATACCGCAATTTTAAATAAATCATAATCAAAGTTGAAATACCCACTACCACATTGGTAAATATAACGGCGAAAAGATTATTAAAAATGCCATATGCCAACCAAAGTGCGCAACTTGTTGCTGCGATAACGAAGGTAGGGAGCGATATATCTTTAGTGGCTTTGGTTTTCCACGTTTGATATACCTGTGGGATAAATGTGAAGCAACTCATGCAACCAGCCAGAATACCGAGAATTTCTATTTTAGACATATA
>JAYVKQ010000235.1:0-16855 GCA_043768285.1 Saprospiraceae bacterium
CCGACGCACAAATCACTGCTTGCATCTTTCAAACGCGCTGCTTTATTATATTCTTTCACCTTTTGAGCCGTACCAAAACGAATTTTGTCAAATGACTTAGGGAAAGATTTTTTCAAAAATTTCAAGACCATTTCGGCTTCGGCTGAACCACCTGCCATTTCGATACCTGCGTATATATCTTCCGTATTTTCGCGGAAAATCACCATATCCACCAATTCGGGTTGCTTCACGGGGGAAGGTACGCCCTCGAAGTAGCGCACAGGGCGCAAACATACATATAGGTCAAGGATTTGGCGCAAAGCCACGTTCAAAGAACGGATACCTCCGCCAACGGGCGTTGTCAAAGGTCCTTTGATAGCAATAAGGCGGTCGCGTATAACGTCCAAAGTCGCATCGGGCAACCAATTACCCGTTTGGTTAAAGGCTTTTTCACCCGCCAATACCTCTTCCCACACAATTTTCTTTTTGCCTTTATACGCCTTTTCTACGGCTGCATCGAATACGCGCACCGATGCACGCCAAATATCTGCACCTGTGCCATCACCTTCGATGAATGGGATAATAGGGTCATTTGGAACTTTGAGTTTACCGTTTTTAATGGAAATTTTTGAGCCTGTCATTTTTTTACGTTTTTTATCACTGAATAATAGCTTCGGTTTTACTAAAAATATTTTAGAACAGTACAAATGCCATTTGTCAGCAACACAATAATTTGAAAATCAAATAATTATGAAAATTAAATAATATTATTTTAAAAAAGCGGGTCAAAGATAATAATACCTATTCGATTGAAAAATAATTGGGAGAAAATGATTGCTATCTAAACGTTTTTTTTATGCTCTTTTTATTTTGTGATATCACAGAACTAAATGGCGCAATTTCATCCTTATAATCTCTTTTTAGGTTGGCTCCTTTTTTTCGTGCATGATTTTTAACACAGTACCATATTTAACAACAAAAAAGCTCAACCCCATAACAAGGTTGAGCTTTTGTTTTTTATCTCGAAAGAGTATTGTAATAAGCACCCCCTCAGTCACGCCGAGCGTGGTGGCGCAATTGCGCTTATATTTTTTGATTGAGTATCAATTTTTTATGAGAAAATACCTATCGCAATACCCTTTCCACTAATAGCGATAATATTCAGGTTTGAAAGGTCCTTTGCGCTTCACGCCGATATAGTCCGCTTGTTCTTTGCTTAAATCTTCTAACTCAACGCCGATTTTGGCTAAGTGCAAACGCGCTACTTTTTCGTCAAGGTGCTTAGGCAACATATAGACCTTGTTCTTATATTTCTTCGTATTCATCCACAACTCCAATTGCGCCAATGTTTGGTTGGTGAATGAGTTAGACATAACAAAAGAAGGATGACCCGTAGCACAACCCAAGTTCACCAAACGACCTTCCGCCAAAACGATAATGTCTTTGCCGTCAATGTTGTATAAGTCCACCTGAGGTTTGATTTCAACTTTGGTTTTACCATAATTACCGTTCAACCAAGCCATATCAATTTCGTTGTCGAAGTGACCGATATTACACACGATGGTTTTGTCTTTCATCATTCTGAAGTGTTTCTCCGTCACGATGCTCAAATTGCCCGTAGCCGTCACCACGATATTAGCGCGTGGGATAGCATTAGCCATTTTCTTCACTTCAAAACCGTCCATTGCTGCCTGTAATGCGCAAATAGGGTCAATTTCAGTCACGATAACACGGCAACCCGCACCCGCCAAAGATGCAGCCGAGCCTTTACCCACATCACCATAACCTGCTACAACAGCCACTTTACCCGCCATCATAATATCTGTAGCGCGGCGAATAGAATCCACCAATGATTCTTTACAACCGTATTTGTTGTCAAATTTTGACTTAGTTACCGAGTCGTTGATATTAATAGCTGGCAAAGGCAAAGTACCTTTTTCAACGCGCTCATATAAGCGGTGAACGCCCGTAGTAGTTTCTTCCGAAATACCACGGATATTCTGAACCAACTCTGGGAAGCGGTCAAGAACCATATTGGTCAAGTCACCACCGTCATCCAAAATCATATTCAAAGGCTCGCCATTTTTGAAGGCGAACAAGGTTTGCTCGATACACCAATCAAATTCTTCTTCGTTCATGCCTTTCCAAGCAAAAACGGGAGTACCCGCCGCCGCAATTGCTGCCGCCGCGTGGTCTTGGGTAGAGAAAATATTACAAGAAGACCATGTTACGTCCGCGCCTAATTCCACGAGGGTTTCAATCAAAACGGCAGTTTGGATAGTCATGTGAAGGCAACCCGCGATGTTTGCACCTGCCAATGGCTTAGTTGTGCCATATTCTTCACGTAAAGCCATCAAGCCTGGCATTTCTGCTTCCGCCAATTTGATTTCTTTGCGACCCCAAGCCGCAAGGTTAATGTCTTTAACTTTATAAGGCAGTTTTTTTTGAGCTGTTTGCATAGAAAGATTTTATACTGAATTGTTAAAAAATGAGCAATAAGTTGTCAAAAATTTGCGCAAAGGTAAATAGTTCTCAAATATTTGAAAAGAAAGTTGCTTTTTTAATAAAATATTATGAAAAATGGGCTTTCACTATTTACTTTTGGGCGCATTTAGTAATGTACAATGATGAAACCAACAATAGTAAAGGGTAAATTGTTTGATAATCAGACGCGCTGCGTGCATTATCATTCCGAATTAGATATTATTGCTATCAAATTCAAGTGCTGCGATACCTATTATCCATGTTATCAATGCCATGAAGAAACGGCAGACCACGCGCCAATGGTGTGGCAAAAAGAGGAATTAGAAACAGTTGCCATTCTTTGCGGTGTCTGTCAAACAGAAATGACGATTGCTACTTATATCAATAGCAAAGCTACTTGCCCTCATTGCCAAAGTGCATTTAATCCTAAATGTGAAAATCATTATCATTTGTATTTTGATATATAGAGTTGGGTTTGAAATGTCACAGAGTTTAAACAGGGTTTTCCTATAAAAAATCAACACACGAATTACACTAATTAATACACGAATTTTTCTAATTTAGATTAAAAGTATTATATTTTCAATATCTAAATTAGAAAAATTCGTGTATTAATTAGTGTAATTCGTGTGTTGATTTTTTATAGGAAAACCCTTGATATCTAAATAACACAATTTTCAATTATCCATTAACTTCGTATATTTGCGCCATGACAAAATTAAGTGTAAACATCAATAAAATTGCCGTATTGCGCAACTCGCGCGGAGGCAACCTCCCCGATTTGATACAAGTAGCCAAAGACTGCGAAACCTTTGGCGCACAAGGCATTACGGTGCATCCGCGACCCGATGAACGCCATATCCGTATGGCTGACGTGCCACTTTTGAAAAATATTGTCACCACCGAGTTCAATATCGAAGGCTATCCCGATGACCGTTTTATGGATTTGGTGCTTCAAAATAAACCCACGCAAGCCACCCTTGTACCAGATGACCCAAGCCAATTGACCTCTGACCACGGTTGGGATACCATCAAAGACGCGGCTATGCTCACTGATTTGATAAAAATACTGAGGGGGTCGGGTATTCGCGTATCGCTATTCGTAGATGCTGATGTGAAAATGGTACACGGTGCAAAGAAAGTTGGTGCGGATAGAATAGAATTTTATACAGGCGAATACGCAAAGGATTTTTATAAAAATAAAGAACACGCCATCAAAGACCACGTAAAAGCGGCAAAAGTTGCTACCGAATTGGGCTTAGGCATCAACGCAGGGCACGATTTGAATCTGGATAATTTACACTATTATAAGCAAAACGTTGAAGGCTTATTAGAAGTCTCCATTGGTCACGCGCTGATTTCGGATGCTTTGTATTATGGTTTGCACAACACGATACAGATGTATTTGCGGCAATTGAAATAAATAACTATGAAATTTGAACATAAACACCAACCCATTGCCTCTAATCATGTCTATCAGCAACGATTATTGAAGTATTTTTTAATCGCAACGAGTTTGCTGGCTTTTTCACTCATTCTCGGCACGTATGGCTATTGGCACTTTGGGCAACAAAATACTATTTCACCAAAACCCTCTTGGGTTGATGCCTTTTTAACGGCTTCCATGATATTAACAGGCATGGGTCCCTTAGGCACTATTGATTGCGATAATGGTAAAATCTTTTCAGCCCTTTATGCCTTGTATAGTGGCATCGCTTTCCTATCAAGTGTGGCGATTTTTTTCTCACCTATTGTCCATCGGTTTTTACATTTTTTGAATATTGATGATGACGAAAAGTGAATAGCCACTTTTCCTTTAAATAATTTCCCCTTTTCTTTATATATGCTTACAATCGTATTATTTTTGCAAAAATTAGCATAAAACAAGCAAAATGATGGATGTGAGTTGGTTATCCCGTACCACACTTTTGGTCGGTGGCGATGGTTTAGAAAAGTTGACAAAGGCACACGTATTGGTTGTGGGTTTAGGCGGCGTAGGTTCTTATGCTGCCGAGTTTATCGCACGCGCGGGCGTAGGGCAAATGACTATTGTGGACGGTGACGTGGTTGACCCAACCAACCGCAATCGGCAACTACCCGCCTTATCAACCACACATGGCATATCGAAAGCCGATATTATGGCGGGGCGCATCATTGGCATCAATCCAGAAATAAAATTAACCGTTATCAAGGATTTTTTAACACCCGAAAAAGCGGATGCTATATGCAAAGCCGCACCATATAGTTATGTGATGGACTGCATTGATAGTATCACCCCTAAATTACACCTTATAGTCTCTGCAAAAAAACAAGGTTTAAAAATCATCACATCAATGGGCGCGGGCGGCAAAATGGACCCAACGCGCATCCGAGTAGCTGATGTGAACGATACTTGTATGTGTCCTTTCGCCATGTATGTGCGCAAAAGGCTACGTAAAAAAGGGATTGTTAAAGGCTTATTGACCGTTTTTAGTGATGAACCCCCTCCCCGCGAGTCGCTGATGTACACCGATGGCTCAAATTTCAAAAAATCGGCTTATGGTACAATCTCGTATCTGCCTGCCGCGTTTGGAGGTGTGTGTGCATCTGTTGTCATTCGAGAATTATTAGGTCAGTCTATACAATTGTATAAAAATAAGGGTATTGATGATATGAAAAAACGGCGTGCTTTATCGAGGGCGCAAAAGGCATGATAATGCTCCAAATACTGAGGGGGCATCCATTTTTAAATAGCAAAACAGTGCACTGATTAAAAATAACTTGGTCAAAATGTACCGTCGAATTCATTCGATGAACTGCATAAGTCATTGATTATCAACGCCTTCGTCGAATAAATTCGACGGTACAAATTTTTCTACCGCTACTGTTGAATTTATCCAATCAAACATTATGAAAAACATCCGTCTAATCGTCATCGCTATATGCCTAACCACCATTGCCGTTTGTGGCTATCAAATGAGCCAACTACCGCTATGGGGATACTGGACATTGCCGCTTTTGGTGGCTATTTGGACGTTAATTGTTTCTCTTTTTTATAAAAAATACAATCCTCGATGGTTGGCTTTATCCACGTTGAGTGGTGTTTTATTGGGTATTGGTTTTCCCAATTCGCCACTTACGCCGTTGATGTTTTTAGGATTTGTTCCATTATTATTCATTGAAAAAGAACTCAATCTATATGCCCCACCTACCGAAAACACTTCAAAAACACTTCTGAAATCCTCTTTTTTTAAGAAAAACAATAATGATGGTATTTTAAAATATGCCTTCCACGCCTTTGCATTATATAATGTGTTGGCAACGTGGTGGGTCAGCAATGCAGGTTTGGCAGCGGGTATGATAGCCAATTTTTTGAACGCCTTTTTTATGGCAATTCCGTTTTGGCTTTTTCATAAAACCAATAAAGTTATTAACCCCGCTTGGACTTTAGACAACAATATTCTACAAAAAGTACATGCTGATGAGGTATTGAAATATGGGGCATTTATCGTCTATTGGTTGGCGTTTGAATATGTACATTTGAATTGGGAAATTAGCTGGCCCTGGCTCACTTTGGGCAATGCTTTTGCCCAATATCCAAGTTGGGTACAATGGTACGAATATACGGGTACTACGGGCGGTTCGCTCTGGATATTGCTACTCAATATATTGATATTCAATATTTTAGATAAAAAATATTTTAGGAAAGAAAAATATACAAAGAACCTTATTCAAGCGGCGGCGTGGTTAGTGATACCCCTCAGTATTTCGGCACTTATTTATTCAAATGTGCAGACCACAACGGGCGAAAAAGCAAAAGTAGTTGCCGTACAACCCAACTACGAGCCGCATTATCAAAAATTTGAAGTATCAGAAAGTGTGCAATTTCAAAAATTCATGCGCCTCGCTTTACAAAAAGTGGATAGCACAACCGATTATCTGATATTCCCCGAGACCAGTTTTGATTTTAATAAAGTGGAGACATGGCGCAGCAATATGATTGTGCAAGAATTACAAAATGTCGTCAATCGCTATCCCAACTTGCACCTCGTGATGGGCATTGATGCCATGAAAATATACGCTACTTATGTCACCACAAAACCTGAAGGATTAGCCAACACCGTCCGCGAATTTGACAATAAAGACGGCACTTTTACCTATTGGGAAAGCTATAATGCGGCAACACAAATAACTTCGGGCGTGGATACTATGCCTTTGTATAAAAAATCAAAACTCGTACCCGGTGCCGAAATCCTCCCTTATGGTGCGCTATTCGCTTGGTTAAAACCCATGTTTAGGAAATTTGGCGGCACAGTCGGCGGCTTAGGCAAGCAAGAAGAACGCAGCGTTTTTTGGAATAAAAAAGGGCATATGGCAGTTGCTTCTTTGATTTGTTACGAATCGATATACAGTGATTATTGCACAGGATATGTACAAAAAGGGGCAAATGCCCTCTTTGTCGTCACCAATGATGGTTGGTGGGACGATACACCCGGGTATATTCAACATCAAAAATTTGCATCCCTTCGCGCTATTGAGTTGCGTCGCCCAGTGGTACGCGCAGCCAATACAGGGTCGAGTTGTTTTATAGATATGTTAGGCAATATTACACAAGCCACGCCTTATGCCCAAGCTGCCGTAATAGAAGGAGAGATTTTTTTAAATGATAAACACACTTTTTACTCAGTAGTTGGCGATATATTGGGTCGCACGGCGCGTAATTTATCCATTGGCTTTTTGATTGGCTTGCTGTTGCGCTCATTTTTTTATAAATATACGATAAATAAAAATGTGGAACAATAGTAGCACAATTAAAAAAACTCATTAATTTTGTATTGAAATTTCAACAAAATGTTAGATAAATTAAGAGAAATAGCTATTAGATTTCAGATTGATCCTGATTTGACTGTTGGACACGCTGCAAAAGTGACCACAGTTATCAAGGTATTGACAGAAATGAACAAATCATTTTCTAATTTTTTAGAAGTTGAATTTTTAAAAAATGATGATTTTAAGAATATTTTCTTAAAAAATGATAAAGTCTTAGATACTATCAAAGAAGATCTTGAATTATTAATTGTTGATTTGAAGTTTAGTAGTTTTGAGGCTGCTGTCGCACCGCATTTTTCAGATAATCAAATACCATTATTTAGCAATAATGTTGTTGCATGGGAAAAGGATACATTTGAAACATATAAAGATTTAATTCTTGATGGTAATTATCATGAGACTAACTATATGCGCAAAATTGCAAATAGATATTCAGATGATGAACGGCAAAAAATTTTTCAACCTTTATTCTCTGCATTTGGAAGTGGTAAGGACTATAGCCTAAATTTAAGAGATAATCAAGGAAAAACAAAAACAAAGCTGGTTCAACCTATAAAAGATAAATACTCCTTTTATGTCCCAAAGCCAGAAAAGGTTAAAGAAGCACCTAATTATGCTACGGTTCAAGCATTTTTAAAAGTAAAAAAGAAAGGGGATAGTTTTTCTTTTAATAAACAAAATGTAAAAAAGGTTTTATTAGTAGAAGAATTAGAACATGATACATATCCTTTCAAACCCAATATGGTACAATTTAGTAATCTAATTTATGTTTTACATGAACGTTTACAATGTATTGTTGAGTTTGAAGATGATAATTACATCATCAGAAATGAGTTATTAGATATTTCAGTATGGGGTGATACACGAGAAGAAGTAGAAATTGCCTTTAGTTTTAGTTTTCATGCACTATATGAAAATTTTGCCTTAGAAAATGATGTTAAACTATCGTTAGAAGCTAAGGAATTAAAAATGAAACTTTTAAAACTTGTTAAAACCGTTGTACATGAAGCCTAGAAAAACGAGAGATATTCAAAAAGTCCTTTTGAAGAAAGGGTTTAAAATTTATCCCCAAAAAGACCATCACGAATTTTACTATTTGACAATAAGCGATGTCAAATATCCAATCTATACTTATTTCAGTCATGGAAAAAAAGAGTACAGCAAAGAACTAATGAGTAAAATCAAGAAACAATTAAAATTCGTATCAACTGACCAAGCCGAAGATTTCTTCGATTGTCCCATGTCAGAAGAACAATATATCGAAATGCTTGTGCTTGATAATTCTATAATTCTTAGATGAAAATACAAAAAAACTAACTACAAAAACGCATATTTCGCCTTTAAATCCGCTTCATACTTTTTTATTTTATCAACAAATTGCTGATACCCCTCAGTATCATCATGCAACGGACGATGGTTTTGCATGGTGTTTAATTTTCCTACCTCACGCATAATGCCTTGCGTTTTTTCCAAAAAATAAGTGTCTAAAAAGCGTCGCCAAATATAGTCAATGGCTTGGCAATTAGGGTGTATCATATCGGCTTCGTAAAAGCGGTAATCGCGGAGGTCGTCCATCATAATTTCGTAGGCGGGGAAGTAATGAACGTTTTTATATTGCTTAGATAGTGCCTCGGCTGCCAATAGTAAAGTTGCCTTACTGCGTTGGTTTTCTACTAAGCCATCTTTAATGTGCCGAATAGGGCTAACGGTTATAATAATTTGACAATCAATATTTTGTCGTGTTGTTTTTTCAAAAGTATCAGATAATTTTCCTACAATATCAGCAACGGATAATCTTTTTTCTTCAAAATGAGAAGCGGGTACTTTATGGCAATTGGCAACAACTTGACCCGATTTTTTTTCTATAAAAATATGTGCTGTACCAAGTGTGAGCATCAGTATTTTCATTTTTTTTATCGTATTTCTGCCTTGCTCCATCTCCACATTTACCCCCCTCAGTATTTTGGCACTATCGGGACTTGAAAATCTGCCGTGATGCTGCCACGAGTGGTATAGCTCATTGTATTTAAAAATATCCTTTTCTGTAAAAAAAACATCCGTCATCAAATAGTTGATACTATTGGCAATGGATATAGGATTGTAAACAATACCAAACGGATTGATGGATATAGGCAACCGCAAGGCTTTTAAGCGTTCACCTATATTTTCAGTAAAGCACGAGCCGAGTGTCAAAATAGGCGTATGATAGTCTATTTCAAAAGGGGCTTTGGGTATGGGCAGTATGGTGCGAAAAGTCATAAAAGAAAATTGTGAAAAGATAAAATTACAGTTTTTACCAATTATACAACGGTGTTTCAATCAAAAACTGTAATTTTCGCCGAATTTAATTTTTTGGGGCGAAAAATGGTGAAACGTAAACCAATTAAGGTATTTTTCAAACCGATAAGAACAATCTTGAGCCGTATATGAGTTTTTGGGAAAAAATATTCGGAACTAAAACCGACCATACCCTCGCCGAGCCTCGCATAAGATTTGGACGTTATACAGATTCGTACAAAGATAAAGCGCAATATGAAGCATGGGACGCTTCTCTCGCCGCCTTCGATGAGCACAACTACCTCGAAGCGTACAAAATCTTTTTTACGTATCTGCGCGATGATAAAGAAGATAATGTGCGTTGGGTCGAAGAAGATGGTGGCATACGGTTTGAGGTTTTGCAGGGGTCAAAGCGGATTTCGGGCGTGGCAGATGCGCGTCAGGTGAAGGCGGAGGCACGCATTGTACACGCCAAAGAGTTGAGCGTGGCATTTATGCGCCGTTTGGTGGAGGATAATTACAGCCTTGATTATAGTCGCTATGCGCTGGATGATGAAAACAATTTGGTCATCAAATTCGATACTTCTACCCTCGATGGCTCGCCATATAAATTGTACTATGCGTTGAAGGAGGTTGCAGTCAATGCGGATAAAAAAGACGATGTGTTGCTCGATGAGTTTAAAAATTTGCTTACGCCCATTGATATGGGGTCAAAAGCAGAAATCCCAGATAGCGAAAAGACCATCAAATACAACTATATCAGACAAGAAATAGAAAGCATATTAAAAGAGGCGAATAGTGGCAATTTGAATGCTGATAAGTATCCTGGGGGTATTTCGTATTTGCTTTTAGCAGTGGTGTATAAAATGGATTACTTAACTATTCCTGAAGGTTTTTTGATGGAAACGGTTGAGCGCATACACCGCCATTATTTTGAAAATGACAATAAAACATATTTTCAAAAAAATAGCTTTATCAAAAAAGAGTTGGAAAAGGTTTTGGAACGCTCTGCCGACCAAATTAAAGAAGAACTCTACGCGACCACAGCGACATTTGGTATTCTCACACCCAAAGGGCATGATGCTTTGGCAAGCCTAATTGAAGGCGAATTGCCGAATATGGATTGGTATGAGGAAAATAAACATGAGCGTGTGGCACTATCTATACCAACCTATATTGTTGGAAATGCCTTATTCAATTATGCCTTGCCTAAGCCCGATAGAGAGCTTTTAGAATTGTATTATCGCATCATAGAACCCGATTATTTCAAATCTTTGGGCTTCACATTTAGCTACTTTGATACGGCAAAAAGTGAATTTAATCAGAAAGAAATTAAGGCTGCAATTAAAAAAATAACAGACAACGGCAAGGAAAAATATCCGCAGTTGGTTCCCGATTTGGGGCAGTTGGATTTTAAAAACCCTTGTAAATTTGCGCGTTCTTATTTGAATATGGTGAAAAGTCTGGATTTTTTACCTAAAACCTAATTAGAGCTACCCCTCAGTCATGCAGAGCTTGATGTAACGCAGTTGCGCCATCATATTTTAAGAAAACAATGCAAAAAATAGTAGATACATATAAAAATATCGTTATTCAAATCGCCACGCCTTATAGCACAGGAACGGGTTTTTATTTGAAAGCACCCAACCTCATTGTGACGAACAACCACGTCATTGATGGCAATAAGGAAGTGACTATTGAGGGGACTGGCTTGGTGCGCCAAATCAGCCGCGTGTTATACAGTGATGTGAAATACGATTTGGCTTTTTTAGAAATGCCCGACACGCCTACGATGCCCAATGTAGCATTGAGCGAAAAAATAGCTGCCGAAGGTGAGCGTGTGGTGGCTATTGGACATCCATTTGGCTTGAAATATTCATTTACGCAAGGGATTGTCTCTAATCCACGCCATATTTATAACAATATTGACTATATTCAGCACGATGCCGCCTTGAACCCTGGCAACAGTGGTGGTCCACTAATCAACCACGATGGGGATATTATTGGAGTCAATACGTTTATTATCCAGAACGGTAATACGATTGGGTTTTCATTGCCCGCCCGCTATTTGCAGGAGGCGGTGACGGCGTTTCAAGATGGCAAGGGCGAAGTGAGTGTGCGCTGTGCCTCTTGCCTCAACCTCGTTTTTGAAAGCACGATTGAACATGGTTATTGCCCCCATTGTGGTACAAAAGTGAAATTACCGTCGCAAGAAGATGATTATATCGCTGAAGGAGTGGGTCTAACGATAGAAAATTTGCTTAAAAAAATTGGGCATGATATACGCCTTAGTCGCCGAGGACCAAATAGTTGGGAAATCCGACAAGGTACTGCCAAAATCAATATTGCCTACTACGACCAAAATGGTTTAATCCTCTGCGATGCGCATTTGTGTACCTTGCCGATGCAAAATATAAAAAACGTTTATGAATATTTATTGCGCGAAAATTACCGCAACGAAGGCGTAACGTTGAGCGTAAAAGGGCAAGATATTATCCTCTCCCTGTTGATATATGACCGCTATTTGAAAGAAGAAACGGCAGAAAAATTGATGGATAATTTGTTCAAAAAAGCAGATTTTTATGACAACCATTTGATTGAAAATTTCGGGGCGCAGTGGAAAACTGAGGCTTAATTTAAATACAAAAAGTATTTTAATTCCAAAAATAGCATACCTTACTTTGCCAGATTTTCACCTAAAAATATCTTGTTTCTACATAAATTAATCTAAGTACGGATATGTTGCAAAAAGGTGTAGAGCACCATCAACATTTGTAGAAAACCTAAGAAAAGCGACTGAAAGGTGCGCAGTACTGTTATTTTATAATGACATTTCGGTACTACGCACCTTTTAGAATGACATCTCTGTTCCCTTTCTACAAATATCAATGATGCTCTGCACCTTTTGCCTAATTTCTAAACGCCCGTTAAATAATATAATTGAAACCCCAGCTTATATACCCTTCGATTTTTTATTTTAAAAATAAATAAAACAAAAATTGGTAAAATTAAAAATACACTATAAATTTGTCGTGAAAATATCCTTTATTATACATCCATACAAATCTAACTTATCATGGATGCTGTTTTCAAAAAAATGAATTTTAAAAGTGCGCATAACGTGGTCGTCATCAATGCACCCCAAAGTTTTGAAGTCAATATAGATACTATGGACGGTCTGACGACTTTTGTGCGGGATTTTAGCGCGATAGAAAAAACGGATTTTGTTTTGGCATTCTGCACAAAGCAAGCGGAAGTGGATAGCGTAGCCGCCGCCGCCGCCGTAGATAAATTAGAAGGCGATGGTTTACTATGGTTTGCCTATCCCAAAGGGACATCTAAACGCTACAAATGCGACTTTAACCGGGACAATGGTTGGGCTGTGTTGGGAAGTTTGGGTTTTGAACCCGTTCGTATGATTGCTATTGATGAAGATTGGTCAGCTTTGCGTTTTCGGCGCGTGGGCTATATCAAAACCATGACCCGCAGTTTTGCTATGACGGATGAAGGGAAGCAAAGAGTGGGTAAAAATACTGAGGGGGTGTAATCAGCTGTCCCGTATATGAATATTATGGTGGCGAAGGGTGATTGAAATCGCATACTATTGATTTTGACCACGGAAATCCATCAATAGCGGGCGATTTCAATCGCCCTTCGTATATGCGAATTAATGTAAAAATACCTTTTTTTTCAAATACGGAATTGCTGAAATATATTACTGTTTCGAACTAAATAATTGACTATGTAACGAGTAAATAATAAGTTGGTCAAATGTACCGTCGAATTTATTCGACGGGCTGCGTAAACCATTGATTACCAACGCCTCCGTCGAATAAATTCGACGATACATTTGACCAACTTATTTCTTATGCGTTACAATCAGTATTTTATAAATCACAATATACATTAAAAATACTCAAATCCAGATATGACAGAGCAAGAATTACCAAAAGTAAAATATGACGAGGACAATATTCAAACCCTCGATTGGAAGGAGCATATACGATTGCGCCCTGGTATGTATATCGGTAAATTGGGCGATGGTTCTGCGCCCGATGATGGCATCTATGTGTTGATGAAAGAAATCATTGACAACTCTATTGACGAATTCGTGATGGGGAACGGTAAAAATATTGATATTAAAATTGAAGAAGGGACCGTCATTGTGCGTGACTTTGGGCGCGGTATTCCGCTTGGGAAAGTTGTGGATTCGGTGAGTAAAATCAATACGTCGGGTAAGTTTGATTCAAAGGCTTTTAAAAAATCAGTGGGTTTGAACGGTGTAGGCACAAAAGCTGCCAACGCATTATCTGAATATTTTAGAGTACAAGCCTTTCGAGAAGGCGAAACTAAGATAGCTGAGTTTGAAATGGGAGCAATCAAAAAAGACCATAAAGTAGGAAAATCCACCGAACCCAATGGAACGCTCATCCACTTCAAGCCCGACTCGACTATTTTCCGTGGTTATAAGTTTAGGTCAGAGTTTATTGAATCGCAATTGTGGAATTATGCCTATTTGAACGCAGGTTTGAAAATCAATTTTAATGGCAAAACCTTAGTATCAAAAAATGGCTTGCATGACCTTTTGACCCGCAAAATTGGCGAAGAAACCATCGAATATCCCATTGTTTTCTTAAAAGGCGAAGATATTGAAATTGCTATGACGCACGGTAAGCATTATGGCGAACAACATTATTCTTTTGTCAATGGGCAATATACCACGCAAGGGGGTACGCATTTATTGGCTTTCCGTGAAGCGGTTGTTGATACTGTCCGCAGTTATTTTAATAAAAAATATGAAGCGCAAGATATACGCACGTCCATCATTTCGGCTATATCGGTGCGTGTAGAAGAGCCCGTTTTCGAGTCGCAAACCAAGACGAAATTGGGGTCGCAGAATATGGCTCCTGAAGGCGTGTCGGTGCGCAAATTCATAGGTGATTTTGTGCAAAAAGCCTTAGATGACTATTTGCATAAAAATAAAGAAACGGCTGATGCTCTAAAAAGACGCATTGAGCAAAATGAACGCGAGCGCAAAGAAATAGCGGGTATCAAAAAACTCGCTAATGAAAGAGCGAAAAAAGCCAATATCCATAATAAAAAACTGCGCGATTGCCGCTTTCACCTCAATGAAAAAGGGGATGCTGAAAAATTACAAATGACAACGGTCTTCATTACTGAGGGCGACTCGGCGAGTGGCTCTTTGACCAAATCGCGCGATGTAGAAACCCAAGCGGTATTCAGTTTGCGTGGCAAACCCTTGAACTGTTATGGTATGACAAAAAAAATTGTCTATCAAAACGAGGAGCTAAACCTACTGCAACACGCTTTGAATATTGAAGATGGAATAGAGTTTTTGCGCTACAACCGCGTGGTAATTGCTACGGATGCGGATGTTGATGGTATGCACATTCGCTTATTACTTTTAACTTTTTTCCTACAATTTTTCCCCGATTTGGTGCGTAATGGTCATTTATTCATCTTAGATACGCCCCTTTTCCGCGTGCGCGATAAAAAAACGACCTATTATTGCTATTCGGAAGCGGAAAAACAGGAGGCTATTCGCAAGCTAAAAGGTAAGGCAGAAATTACGCGCTTCAAGGGTTTAGGCGAAATTTCGCCCGATGAATTTAAAGGGTTTATTGATGAAAATATCAGATTACGTCCTGTTATTATGACCGATGATATGAATATTGACCATATTCTCGATTATTATATGGGTAAAAATACACCCGAGCGTCAAGAATTTATTGTTGAAAACCTACGCATCGAGTTTGACGAAGTAGAAGATGCGATTGAAATTGCAGAAGCGATGGCGGGTGTTGATGAAGAAGAACTTGTGGGAGCATAGTTGAATTTAAACAAAAATACGACATGCCGACTTTATCTGGATGTCCGATGAGTATTTTATTACTAAATATCAACAATCAGACGCATACTAAACTATAATTGACGTGGATAAAAAGAGGCAGCCCCCAAAGGCTGTCTCTTTTTTTTTATCAAGCTTTACATCTGTGATAACTGTGTGATATGGTGTATTGATATTTGTGCAATAGTTACAGGAAAAATTTGTATGCTTATTTCATATTGGTATATAAAAGAATACCCCTCAGTATTTGGTGGAAATTGGGACATTTCCCTTAACTTTATGCAATGAAAAAAAAAATTTGTTTTACTTTTTTTATTTTGATTGCCCTGGATATCTTCGCTCAAAGTGGATGGACACGCGAAAAGGGTGGTTTTTATGGCAAAACAGGCATTTTTACCTTGAAAAGTAACGAGTATTACACGCCAGAAGGCAAAAAAACGATTGCTAACACTTTTCACCAAACGACCCTAATAGCGTATGGTGAATATGGCATCACGAAAAATGTAACAGCAATTTTAAATTATCCCTATTATAAATTTCAAGGGTATAAAAACTTCTCTACTGTTTCGGGTATTGGAGACCCACAAATGGAATTAAAAATTGCGGTATATAAAAAAATTCCCGTTGTTTCGGTTTCTATTGGTGCTGAATTGCCTTTTGCTAATCAAAATAATATCTCAATTGCCAATAGCGAGTTAGCACCAGGTATCCGTGAAACCAATAATTTGCCAACGGGTGATAGTGATTTTAATCAGTGGGTAACTGTTGCAGTTTCGGGCAGTTTGGGTAATACACCGTCTTGGCTGACGATATGGGGGCAGTATAACAATCGGACAAAAGGCTTCCGAGACCAGCACAAAATCGGGTTTGAATTGGGGTATAAATGGACACCCCGATTTTGGTCAAATATGCGTTTAAATGGCGTTTTTACAAGGGATAAATCCAACAGCCAAAGCACTTTTTTGAACGGCGATGGGGCTGAATATACCACGTTCTTGATAAGTTCTGCCTACGAATTCGTCGAAAATTGGAGTATTACGCTTGATTTTCAAACTTATTCCGATTTTTTAGCCATCAGAAGAAATGTGTATGCTGCGCCTTTGTATCAACTCGGTATTGCAGCTGAGTTTTAATTTTTTTGATTGTGCAACGGAACGCTGTTCCGTTGTGCGAAATCACGCATAACGGAACAGCGTTCCGTTGCACTTTTATAATAAAGCACTTTTTTATAAATGAAAATAGTAATTATAGGCAATGGTATTGCAGGCATAACAGCCGCACGGTGGTTGCGCAAATTGAGTGATGTTGATATCTCGGTTATATCAGACGAAGGAGAGTATTTTTTCTCCCGCACCGCACTGATGTACATATACATGGGGCATATGCGCTTACAAGATACCGAGCCTTATGAGCCGTGGTTTTGGGGAAAAAATCGTA
>JAYVKQ010000236.1:0-4513 GCA_043768285.1 Saprospiraceae bacterium
CATAGCACCTGATGTCGTATTTTGTTCAACATCTTCGCTGCCATTTGCTACCTTTACGCGCACAGTCGTTTGGCTATACAAGGCAGAAGACAATATAAAAATTTGTATAAAAATGCAAGTTTTAAATAAAAAGTTGTTCATAGTTTTATATTTCTTTTATAGAAAATAGACACACAAAAAAGGCTATATCAATGGGTAAATTATTGATATAGTGATACCTCGAAATAAGTAAGGAACGTAAAATAATAAAGTATCATTTTTGAATTTGTAAAGCATTGGTTTTCAAGGCTTTATTAATTCATCATTCATCATTTAAAATTTATCATTACCTAAAGATGGGTTATTGAAATCGTGTTGAGGAAAGCCTAAATGAAGTCGTCAGCACTGGATTAGCCTGATATGTTGTTGTTCGGTATTATTTCAAAACTAAATTTTATTTATACAAAGTTTCACTATATTTACCTAAAAACCAATGCCTTATTTGGGTTAAATTGTAAGCCTTATTTTTTTTCGATATTTATATACTTGATTATCTGCGTTTTTACACATTCAATTTTTGACGATGTACCATAAAATAACACCTTTATTTGTCAATAAATTAAAAAAGGCTCTGGGCGAAGACGCTGTTTTTACTGAAACAGAAACGATTAATGCTCATGCGCAAGACCATACAGAAAAACTTTTTTTTCCACCCGAGGTCGTTGTTAAGCCTAAAAATACTGAGGGGGTATCAAAAGTTATGAAGCTCTGTTATAAACACCGCATACCTATAACAGTACAAGGTGCAAGGAGTGGTTTAACAGGTGGTGCATTGCCTGTGCTGGGCGGTGTTGCCCTTTCGATGGAGCGATTGGATAAGATACTGCATATAGATGCCCAGAATTTTCAAGTCACGGTTGAACCCGCAATTATTACAGAGCATTTGCAAAATGTATTGAAAGAACAGAGCCTCTTTTATCCCCCCGACCCTGCTGGGCGAGGTTTGTCATATATTGGTGGCAATATCGGCACTAATGCAGGAGGACCGCGCTGCGTAAAATATGGCGTAACAAGGGATTATGTACTAAATTTAGAAATAGTATTAGCCAATGGCGATATTATGTGGACGGGGGCAAATACCATCAAAAACTCGACTGGCTATAACCTCACGCAACTCATTGTCGGCAGCGAAGGCACATTGGCGGTGGTAACGAAAATAGTTTTGAAACTACTGCCCTACCCCGCTTTTAACCTCCTCATGCTTGCGCCTTTTTACAGCGCGGAGGAAGCCTGTGCTGCTGTAGCTGCCATATTTCAAGCGGGCATTACACCCTCTACACTCGAGTTTATGGAGCGCGATGCCTTGGATTATGCGATTCGCTACGTAGGTTCTGCCCCTTTTACCATTAATCCTGAACATGGTGGACAATTGTTGATTGAGTTAGATGGCAATGATATGGACGCGCTGCACAAGGATTGTGAAAAAATAGCCGAAGTTATCAGCCGCTATCGCACAGATGATATACTGTTTGCAGATAGTGACGCGCAAAAAAATGAACTCTGGAAACTGCGCCGCAACATGGGCAACGCCATGAGGCAGCTATCCTACGCATGGGTGAGCGAAGATACAGTTGTGCCACGCGCCAAATTGCCCGAATTACTGAGGGGGGTGAAAGGCATTGGTGAAAAAATGAATTTTAAATCCCTATGTTTTGGTCATGTTGGCGATGGTAATTTGCATATTAATATCATCAGCGATGTACCTGTCACGGTTGAATGGCGCAAGGAGATGGACAAAGCCAAGCGCGCTATATTTGAACTCACAAAATCGCTCGGCGGTATGCTTTCGGCGGAGCATGGCGTGGGCTATACTCAAAAAGGCTTTATGGACGTTTTTTTTGCAGAAAATCACATCCAAATACTGAGGGGTATCAAAAAAGTGTTTGACTCGAGAGGAATTTTAAACCCAAATAAAATTTTTTAAAAATATATCTTAAAATATCAACTTTTAAAAAATCGTTACCGTTACATATACTGTCTTAAACAATTAAACATTGTGTCTTAACTTTAGTGTAAAAGGTCTGTCCGTGTATGCGGCAGACCTTTTGTTAATTTATGACAATTTCATGACAATAGTTGAGCATTTTTTGACAAATATCTATATTAAATTTGACACACAGAATTTGACTTATGATACTGTTTTCCCATACCTTTGCACTCAAAATAACAAAAAAAATGGAGGTAGCGACAACTACCCCCATGAAATGGTGTTTATTTGTATATTACGGGTTAAAATCCAAAAAATATGTGACCTTCTCTCAATATTTTATACAATAAAAACTAACACGATTTTATTTTTCATACTTATTTTGGCTTCACAAAAGTATTACACTTATTACAGCAAACAAATAGTACAAAATATCATTTTTCACTTTTTTCCTTAATAACTTCTTATTAAAAGAATTCCATTATCAGCCGTCCTTCAGATATTATAACCTTTTAAATGGCAATTTGCCAAATAATATCCTTTATTTACTACTATCCATTAAGTATGATTGATACAACAGAAATTTTAGAAAAAACACAAGAATTTTGGGTAAAACAATTGCAAAGCCAATCTCTCAACGATTTGCCCGTTAATTTACGTAAAATGATGTTTTGCGTTCCCATAACAGAGAGCAATAGATCAACGTTTAGTATATTAAATCTTAAAAACTTTCATCCAGAATTTGCAAGCCAAAATACCTTAGAAGTCATGGGATATAGCGCAGAAGACTATGTCGAGCAAGGCTTAAAATTGTTTATGGATAACCTTGATGATTCACATAAATCATTTACATTATACATATCCAATTGGATGGAAACGAAATTCACTAATATTCCTATTCAAGATAGAGAGAATGTAAGATTAACTTATTGCGGCTTACGCTTCCATCACGCCACAAAAAAATGGATACGGTTATTGGTTCAACAATACTTTTTTGAGGTAGATGACAATCGCAACCCACTTCGCTTTTGTACGACTAAGACGGATATCACACATCTTATGCGACATGAAAAATTGTGGCTACGCATTAGCTATGGTGCGTCGGATACAAAGCATATCGAGACATTTGATTATCAAAATCAGCTAAGACAAAAAGGGGATATTATTAGCAACAGAGAGATGGATATTCTCTTGCTTTTGATAGAAGGGTTGGATATTGATGACATAGGCAAACAACTCTTTATCAGTCCAAATACAGTCAAAAATCATCGTCAAAATATGATTAATCGTCTTGGTGTAAAAGATACGACGGCTCTTATTCAGATTTGTAGGTTGTGTGGGATTGTATAATTTTGGAATAAATGTCAGAACAAAATTAAAAGATAAAACAGTAATTCTGAGTATGACATATTAGGAACACAGATAAAACGGATTTACACGGATTTTTTTCCAATTAGACAAAAACAAATCCGTGTAAATCTAATGAAATCCGTGTCATCTGTGTTCTCATTATGTCATATACGGAATTGCTGGTCACTCACAACTTCTTTTATTACCAGGCGTACCCCCTCAGTATTTTTCACTTCCACAAAAGGTAAAGTGAAGAAAAAAGTAGCCCCAGAGTTAAGTTCAGAAGTAGCCCAAATAAGCCCACCTTGTCGCTCAATAACACGCTTACATATTGCCAAACCCATACCTGTGCCAGAACTCTTATCAGGATGCAACCGTTGAAAAATACCAAATATCCGTTCTTTATATTTATCTTCAAAGCCAATACCATTGTCTTTTATGGCAAATAATATCTCATTCGCCTTATTTTCAATGGTTATTTCAATAATAGGCTTACGGTCTGGGTGCGCATAGCGGATAGCATTACCGATGAGGTTTTGAAAAATTTGACCCAATACTAACTTATTTGCATAGACATCTGGTGCATTATGAATGATGATTTCGGCTTCACTTGTTTGAATCGCAATTGTTAAGTTTTTAAGCGTTTCGGTTAAAACATGACGCGTATTGACCCGCTCAACGGGCAAATCCTTGGCACTCCAGCGTGAATACTCGAGCATATCGCGGATAAGGTAGCTCATGCGTTTTGCACCGTCAATTACATAATTGAAATCGTGATTAGCGCGTTCATCGTCTATTTTAGAAATATATTTTTTCTGAATGATTTGAGAAAAACTTGTCACCATCCGTAAAGGCTCTTGCAAATCGTGAGAGATAACGTAACTAAATTCTTCTAAGGCTTCGTTGTGCGATTTGAGTTGTTTGGCTTGGTCTTTTAATTTCAACTCAGCTTCTTTTTCTAAGGTAATATCGTTGAACATCACGATTGTTGATGCAGAATTATCCATTTGTAATGGCGAAACCTTGACGCGCATCCATATGGTCGTACCGCATTTTGTTGTCAAGCGTTGTTCTACTGGCTCGCAGATTGTCCCAGACATAAAGGCATTGTAATCATCGCCATAAAGGGCATCATCAACGTGTATGATTTGTTCTAATCCCGTTAATTGTAAATCATCTTCTACATAGCCCGTTAGC
>JAYVKQ010000237.1:0-2304 GCA_043768285.1 Saprospiraceae bacterium
CTATTCAATAACCAAATCAATCCGATGAAATATCCTAACATAGGAGATATACCATACCCCATAAATATTACTGGAAAATTGCCCACAAAAGTTGATAGTAGTGATAAAGAAAAATAGATACCTAATGATAGGGCGATTAACTTTTCTTTCTTAGAATAAACTGTAAAAAAGGGTAATGGCAAAAGGCATAATGCTAATATTGAGCATATCATTAAAGGTACATTAATGTCTCTTGCCATTTGAATAATGTTTTCAACATAACTGACCGCAGGCAATGTATCTAAATTATACCAAGTGAAAACTAAGCATAAGAAAGTTGTTAAGATAATAAGAGCCTTAATTATTTTATCCTCTATTTTGTTAATCAAAAGTAAGGATGCTGCAATAGAAAATGCAGTAACTTGTGAAGCATCTGGTTGAATAAAGAACAATATTGTTACAAAAGCCGCAACAAAAATGGATAGTTTAATATTTTGAAGTCCGTAAATTAAAATGAGCAATATAGGAGAAACTATTGTCCCGACATTAAATGTTAAACCACCAACACTTATCCAACGATGTACATTTGTTGCTCCTTCTGAAAGAAAAGTGAGCAATAAAAGTAATAAAGGAATAGCAATAGCAAGTGGCGAATTCAAAGGTCTAATATTAGTTTTTAATCTAAATGAGATAAAACCTATGACAATACCTAAAAGCGCAACCACTACATTGGTTATCCAAATGCTTTTGGAGACATGGAAATAATTCATTGTATAAACACCCAAAAGAGTTGCTGGTAATACAACGAAAAATGATAGGGCTTTAAATTTATTTTTTGCTTCCATTTTTATCTCAAATTGTTGATGCTTTTGCTAAAAAATACTATTCGTCACGCGCGGTAATTGGCTTTGGTGTGCTTCTGCATATTTAATATCTTTTTTACCCGAAATGCGCCGTGCATGGTTTGCCCTGCGTGATGCCAATTCTGCATAATAATCCCGCAAGTAGGATTGTGCGCCCATGCACGCCATCGCTGCCAATTTTTTTTCAAAAACCGAGGATATATCTATGAAAGTATCGGGTACAAACCCACATAATTCAGGTTGATGCGGCTCGAAACTATACCATACAGGCGGGTCAATATTCTTAAATGCACTCGGCACACCAGCACCCGATGAGAGCAATCTTGCCCGTTGCACCGCTTGAAAAGCCAAAGGATGGTCGGGATTGAAAGGGTCTTTTTCAGAATGAGTTAAAATAACCGTTGGCTCAAAATCGCCGATGATACTGGTCAATTGCTCTACCCGTTCATCATTTAAAATCATGGGATAATCGCCCCAATCTAAAAACTGAATGGGTGTTCCAATAATATCCGCCGCCTTTTGCGCTTGGGCATGGCGTATGATTTTCACGCTTTCAACACTGCGTTTTGGGTCTTCTTTCCACAACTCGCCCGACTCCCCGCGCTCACCGTAAGACATGGCGATAACTAAAGTTTCAGCCCCTTCTTCAAGGGCTTTGGCAATTGTACCAGCACTACGCCAGACGAAATCGGCTGAATGTGCGCCGACTACTAATAATTTTTTTTTCATATAAAAAAGATGTTTTTTCTTTAAAACGTACTATTGAGGTGGGTACCAATAATGAATAAACTATTTATGCACAGCCCTGCCAACATATCCTTCTTTGTTAAAAATTAAACGATTATCCATTTTAAGAATATCGTAATAGTTTTTAGGCTCAACTGAAAAACGAATACTCCCATTATGGCTCGTATCAGGTTTATTCCAATGAACAATTACAAAATTAGGTTGATGTATTTTTACACTATCAATACTCGTTTCTTTAGGTATGGAATACATCCAATCCAGCATCTTATTATAATTATTGTCTTTTGTGTTTGAACAACCTATTGTCAATATCAAAAGAACAAAAACAAAATTTTTCATTGCCTAAAGGTTGATAAAAATACTGAAGGGTCTATCAATTAGTTGTATTTATTGAAAATAAGCACAACAAAAAACTATGAAAATTCAGAAAGAACCCCTATTTTTGTATAAAAATAAAGAAAGTTAAATGACTGCGACATTATCAATAGCACCTATCTCTAAAACAGAAAAATTATATTCACTCGAAGAATATCTTGCTTTTGAGGAACGCTCACCGCATAAGCACGAATTTTATGATGGTAAAATAATCCGTATGGCAAAAGCTAAGTAACAGTTAAAAAATAACCTCACCCACTAAGGTAAAATAGTGTAAGACAAATTAGGTAAATCTGGGTGCTTTAAAATTCTTTTTTGAATAATATCTTCTGGTCTTGAA
>JAYVKQ010000238.1:0-10874 GCA_043768285.1 Saprospiraceae bacterium
GAATTCATTCGACGGGCTGCGTAATTCATTGATTATCAACGCCTCCGTCGAATAAATTCGACGGTACATTTTGACCAACTTATTATTTACTCGTTACTAAGTTAACTTTTTTATCTGCGAACTTGTTTTTTCGATAAAACTCTCTACCTTGCTTTCAGAATTACCTAATTTATAATGTAGATTATATTCCTTAGAAACCTTTATTATCCTATTAACTGGTAACTTCTGAAATCTCCGAAATAAATATTTTGACACTACGTGTCACTACGAATCGCTTAAAATATGCTTTATTATAAACATTTTGACTCTATGAGTCATTGAAAATTGGATGGATATAGATGACCCGTAGAGTCAAAATGTTTATAATAACCATGATTGTGAACTTTACCTACTGACATGTAGTGTCAATATATTTATTTTGGAGATTTCCGAAGTTACCAGTATTAATGACAAACCAAAACAGAAAACATTTATGCATATAGAAACCATATTGAAACAAATTATTGCCGATGAATTAGGCACAACACCTCAAGAAATATCTGGCGATTTACCTTTTGATGAGATGCAGTTGGATTCCCTTTCTGTGGTATCAATTACTTACGCATTGGAGCAAAAGATAAGTACAGAATTAGATCCCACCATTTTCACTGAATGTAAAACCATAAACCAACTGGCAGTATGGCTTCAACAGCAACACTTGAATCCTCCGCAATAACGTGGAGCTCTTTTACCAAAGGTTATTTTCAAAATCCATACCCACATTTGGCAGCATGTAGGGAGCATAATCCCATACATAAAGGTGTCATTCATAACAATTGGATGTTTTTTCGGTATGATGACGTAAAAAAAATTACTAAAAGCAATACTTCTGGGGTATCTGACTTGCGTCAATATTTGGAGCAGGTGGAAAAATCTGTTGCTTTCACTGGATGTCCTTTCTTGTCAAAAAATGTCAGAAAGTGGCCTATGTATCTTAATGGAGAAGAGCATAAAATCGCTCAAACTCTGATGGCAAAATCTCTTAACAAATTGAATATCAATGAGATTATTGAAAAATCATTAGAACAAACATTGTCAGAGTTTTCCAATTCAGCGTCTCTTGATTTGGTTGAATGGGTGTCCAATTTCCCTTTTTATGTAACAACGAATATTATGGGTATTCAAGGCATACCAAATGAAGCATTAAAAAGATATTCTAATTTTGTAGCTCGCTCACAAGATATGTTTGTACCAAAACAAGTATATGTTGAAATGAATGATGAATTTGCAAAGGGCGAAAAGTGGTTTAGTGATTTGTTGTCTAACCCCAATAAGAACAAGTATATCCAGAGTTTAATTGAATTAGGAAAAGACAATCAATTTAGTCATGCGGATTTAACATCTATTTTGACCATTACATTTATGGCAGCCTACGAAACATCAAAAGACAGTCTTAGTATTGCCTTGTACGAAATATTGAAAAATCAAAAATTAAAAGAGTATGTTTTAGAGGCGTCTGACTCGGAAATCAATGTTGTAGTTGAAGAAATGTTTCGTTTTGCATCCCCATTGCAGTATACGCTTCGCATAAATTTAACGCCCCTTACTTTTGGGGATATCCACATTGATACATATTCCAAATTAATTGTCTGTTTGGCAAGTGCCAATAGAGACCCCTCAGTATTTGAAGCGCCTGATGAGTTTAATCCTGAAAGAAGGCACAATCCCCATTTGGCTTTTGGCAATGGTATGCATACCTGTCTGGGGGCAAAAATTGCACGATTAGAAATGCGTTTAGCTTTGCGCCCATTGATTCAAAAGCTCAAAGATTATAAAATAGATGACGATTATTCGCCTGTTTATAATAAGCAAATATTTATGCGTACTTTAGAAAGTGCTATTATAAAAAAGAAATAGAGTATGCAAGTAGATGTTCAATACATTTTAGTCTTTATTACAACCATTTTAACCCTTGTCTTCGTTTCTTTTTTGCCTAAAGAAAAGAGATGGATTGCGCTCTTGATTGCGAGTACACTATTGTACTGGGCAATGGTCAGCAATTTGATGTGTGTTATTTTGTTGTTTTCGATATACGTTTTTCTTTGTGGTTTAAATATCCTGCGTTTTAGCCCCAATGTTTATCGGATTGTAATAGTTTTAGCGTTAGTTCCATTGCTTTTTTTGAAGTTAGAGTTACACAACTTATTGAATCGTAATATATTAGGCGTGTTAGGTATTTCCTATTTTACATTCAATGGTCTGAGTTATTTGATAGATATTAGACGAAAATATATACAACCTGATAGAAACTATTGGATGGTTTTATTATATCTAATTTATTATCCCCATATTTTTGCTGGACCATTACACAAATACAAAACATTAACCACTCAATTTAAAAACGAAATTGAACTTAAAAGCCTGAATTTCTCTTTAGGGTTTCGCTTGATTTTGTGGGGTGTATTTAAACAGAGTATTATTGCAAAATATTTTTCTGTTTTATATGAGTATTTCAACACATCTGATAAGTATTCTGGTTTTGCCTTGCCTTTGCAAGGCTTCTTCTTTTTCTTCTATCTCTACACAATTTTTAGTTCCTATATTGAAATTATTCAAGGTATATCTCAGTTATTTAATATTCAAACTGCAAGTAATTTTCAAAACAGAGTGTATGCATCTGTCTCGCGACAAGAATTTTGGAAAGGCTGGCATATGGCACTCAATAATTGGTTTCGTGACTATTTCTTTTTTGCTTTTGTTAAATATGCAAAAAACAAAACGGCAGTTAATTGCCTATTATTTTTTACTTTCTTACTCATAGCCTTATGGCATGGGCTAACCAAACAGTATTTTATTTGGGGCATTTTAAATGGTTTGTGGATTATTTTGGAAAAAAAAGTATATAATCCTCAAAAAAGTGGTGAAAGAAGTCGGGTGAGCCGAGTTTTAGGCATGAGTTATCATCTTATTATAGCCAGTTTTATTGCATCTATTTTTATTTCCGAAGATATTACTACCTACTTTTCTACGCTTTCATCAAAAACTAATTTGAACAATACCGATTTTACGTTCATAATCAATCATGTAAAATATCTATGTATTCCTTTTTTTTTAATGGATTATCATTATAGAAAAGCTAAAAATGAGCGCATAGACGTGTATATCGGAAAAAAAACACTTTTTCACCGTTGGTTTTTATATTTTCAACTCATCATTTTGATTTTAATATTTGGTATTGATTCTAACATTTTGAATTATTATTATAGATTTTGACTATGGACATTGCAAAATTATTTTTTAAATTATCATGTTTGATTGCTTTTGTAATATTGGTTAAGTTTAGCTTAAAAGAATTAGTAACCCAATATGGTGTTAAGAGCTATCTGGGAGAGCACTTGCAATCCAAGTTAAATGACCCTAAAAAATTAATTTATTTTTTAGGGTCAAGCCGTATGCAATTTGGTATTCGAACTAAAATGTTAAACGATATGTTCAATGATGTACAATTTTTTAATCTTGGCACCGATGGCGGACTTTTTTTGAATAATATTATATTGGCTGACGCATTATTTGAAACAAAAAAACCAAATGTTATTATCATTGAATTATCATCGCTTAAAAATAGCTTAACACCTAATGTACAGGAGATATGTACTTTTAAAAAACTAAGTTATATTACGAACTCTATTAAAACCAATCAACTTAACTTAGATTTTATTAACTTCAAGCTAAAATGCTATGCAAATTTTTTTAAAAATGAATTGAATTTGAGTGAAGAGTTGTGGCATTTGAGGAAATCAAACAGAGCTGAACTTTTTGAGTATAGAGACTTGAAAAGGTCTTATGACGTGGGTGCGTCAACTATTCTAACCAAGGAAATGTTGTCACAAAATCTTTTAATCACTCTCTACGAACAAAGATTAATTTTATCTTCTATCCATTATCTTACTCAAAAAGCGGAGCAAACGAATACTTCAATTTTTTTTTTACTACCCTTGACGATGCGTAGTCCTGACGAAAGGGCATTAATTATCCCTGTTTTTAATGCTCTAACGAATAATCTTAAAGTAATTTATCCCGATTCCTTATTGGTGTCCATTCATGACAAAAAATATTTAGCTGATTCGAATCACCTTAACGCATTAGGTGCTGAAGCGTTTACAAGTTTTTTAATACAATATTTCAAAGCTGTTAAAACAGGAAGATAAGTCTCATACCCACATAGATAGGCTTTTTTATGTAAAATACTGAGGGGGGCTATATTTCTAATCTATTGCTGCCGAAATGGTATATTTTTCAAAATTGTTTCGTTTTAAATTCAGCTGAGTAAGGCGATTTAGCAAGGTAAGGCAATTTATATTTTCAAATTAAAACTTTATTTATATTTTTGTACGCTAAATCACATTAGTCTTAACAAAAAAGGTTCACCTATTTAAAGTCATTTTATGCAAAAAATATTGAATATTGCAGCATTGATATTGTTGTTATCCTACCACATTGTTGCTCAAAACAAAGAAAAGACAGAATTAAAAGTTAAGTTTGGCAAAATTTCAGATGAAGAAATTGCCATGAAACAGTATGAGAAAGAACCCGATGCGGCGGCGGTTTATTTATTTGATAAAGCTACACTTTCATATGCTTATGATGAAGACCATTTTTTTGTACCGACTTTTGAACGCCATGTTAGGCTCAAAATTTTCAAAAAGGAAGCTTATGATTTAGCAAATTTTAGGCTCGTTTATCGGTCTTCTGGTTCTGGTGTGCAGAGCATTTCGGATATAAAAGCAATCAGCTATAACACCAATAATGGCAAATTGATTGAGACCAAACTCTCCGACGACAATATTACTGTTGAAGCTTTGACTAAAAACACAAGTATCAAAAAAATTACAATGCCAAATGTTAGAGAAGGGACTATTATCGAGTTAAAATATAAGATTTCGAGCAATGGTGTGGCGTATATACCTGATTGGAATTTTCAAGAAAATATACCTGTAATTTGGAGTGAATATGAAGCCAGCATACCCGAATATCTTGATTTCTTACCTATTTCGCAAGGCAATACGCCATATTTGGTTAATACTAAAGAAGAAAGTACAGACAATAGGCTTTATGATATAGATTTTGGCGAACCCCGCGATGCTATTTTCCAAATAAAAGTTGCCTTGCCAGAGGGATATAAAATAGAAGATATGCCTAAAACAGCTCGCTTTCTATTGGGTGATAATGCTTTAAAATTTGAATATTTGATTCGCCATAAAGACAATAACATCAATATTATGACAAAACTAAACATAAAACAGACTATTTTTGAACCCGAAGATTATAAAGAACTAAAACAGGCGTATGCTAAAATTATTGCCAAACTGGGTGAGCAAATCGTTTTATCGAAAATATAATAATAAACAACAAAGGGGCAGCTTCACAGCTACCCCTCCCTATTTTACCCTACATTCATAGGATTTATTGCTTAGTAAGTTTTGTTTTTACGACTTCCTTGTTTGCCTTGGCGCGGACTTCCTCAAATTTGAATTTGTTGGTTTCACATTCGCCTTGGTCATTGATGACATATTTCACGTCTTCGGCATCCGTTACGATAAACTTCGTTTCGTCTGGATTTAATTCCACTGTTGCAAATTCGCAGGGAACTATTTTGGCGTTGAAGCGATTGATTAAGCCCCATTTGCCTTTACCTTTCGAGACGGGTGCGTAGCCAAAGCGATAGGCTTTCACTTCGTCGTACTCAAATGGAATTTGTGGTTTGCCTTTTTTGTTCAAAAATCCCCATTTGCCGTCCTTATTTTCAGCTGCATAATAGGCTTCACCGACGCGGCGAATGTCTTTATAAATTGGTTTTGTCAGTAATTTGCCAGTTGTATCTACGATGCCCCAAAGGTCACCTTTGCGGACACGGATAAGCCCATGCAAGTCTGGAGAGGAAATAGAACTATAGGCAACAGCTGTGATGAGTTGATAGTTGTCTTTATCTATGATAATATATTGTGCAGCTTGGCTATTTCCTTCAAAAGCTGTAACGATGATGTAGCGTTCGCTGTGCAACGAGTCAGTCAGTTGATAGCGGATTTTCTTTTCAATACTTTCATCAGTTACGGGCACTATTAAGTTGCCATTGCGGTCTAATATGATTTGCGCGGAGCATTTTTCACCATTTTTGCCACCGCAATTATTGACGGTGGTCGTGGCTACTGCCAAACCATATTTATTAAAACTACCCACCGATTCGTATTGCGCTTTGATTTGCTCCGTACCATCATATTTGATAAAGCCGCACTTGCCATTCAAGTAGCAAGCGGAAGCCAAGCCCAGTTCGTTGAAATTGCCAATCGAAGCATATTTAGGCTCAACTATCACTTTCAAATTGGCATCTATCAAACCATAATTCTTGAAATCATCCTTGATACTCGCTACGCCATAGTCGTTAAATTCGCTAATAGATTGGTATAACTTACTGGTTTTGAATGCATTACGGTCAATAACAACATAGCCTTTAGGCGTTTTACCAATTGCTAAACCAAATTGATTAAATTCTGTAATAGCTTCATAAACGGGTGTTAAGCGAATTGTCCAAGTCGAATCAATGATACCAATCGAGTTATTTTGATGTATTTTATAAATACCTGATAGATTGGTTGGCTCGATGAGGTCGTACATTACGTCCAATTTTGTTTTACCCTCATAATCAATCAAGCCAAATTTTTTACCATTTCTAACCCTAAACACGTTGTTTTTATAGAAGGGGTCGAGCCCATCGTAGAGTTGGGAAATTGGTTTTTTTGATGCGTCATAAGCGTTGTCAATCAAGGCTTGTTTGCCATTAATCATTTTCGCCCAACTTACGCCATGTGCAAACGATTTGGCATCAATCACATTGTCTAAGGTTTCACTTTCTTCATTTTTAATATCTACGAAATACCAATATACGCGCTTCACCAAAGCCTTTCCTAAGTTATAAGGTTCAGCTTGCTCATATTGACAAATAACTATTTCTTGTCCACAGAGGTTGATATAACCATACACTTGGTCTTTTTTAATACGCGCATAGCCTTCTTTAAATTTATCAACAAACCCATAACGGCTGTTCATTTTTAACGAGTCGAGCGGGTAGCCCATAATATCGTTGCCATCAAAATCCTTCATACGGACAAAGCTGACTGTGGATTTATCGTCTTCAAGGCATTTTGCACTATTGAGCAACGATAAGCCTCCTATCAAGCGGCTGCGTTCAGCAACTTCTTCAGGTTTGAGTTTGGTTAATCGCTTTTGAACAACACCACGCATTTTTTCAAGATAGGCACCGAAAGCAACAGGGGTAGCTTTTTCGTCTGTTATGGTTTCATCCATATTAAGGGCATCGGGTTTGAAAGAAGCCGTGTCAATAGTAATGCTATAATCTCTATACAGATTAAATAATTGCATCAACTGTTTTCGGGCTTGTTCAAGTGGTGAGAGTACCGTAGTATTCTCAGTGGTATGAGTGAGAGTAGAATTTTTTACGCGGCTTTTGTTCTGTTCGGCGGCAAGTGTTTGCGCTTGTGTTGTGCTGCATAAAAATAATCCTCCTATCAAAAGTGTCTGTAATTTATTCATAGCAATAGATTTAAAGTGGTGGTTTATTTACATTTCATTAACACAAAGGTGTAAATCATTATATGAAAAAAAAAGTTTTTTATTAAAAATTTTTCATTTTTCTATATTTTTTTTTTTTATTTGTACGAAATTTTAATAACAAAAAACTTGATTTACTAAAATAAAATTTTCATATATGTAATTATTTAAACTATTATTTGTCTTGTTGCACAATTTGTTCAAATCAACATTCTAAACTATTTGTATTTATATATATAAAATATAAGAATTATTTAAAAATATAATTTACTTTATATCACTAATTTGTATAATTATTTTTTATAAATCTTTTAAAATATAATTTATAAAATAATCTAATAATGGTATGTTTGTATTTTATAAAACAAAAGCATATTTTCTAAATATGGGTAATTAAGGGTATATTTTGAAGTAGAAATATATGCACTTTGTGTGTTGATATTTTAAAACTAACTGCTTATGGAAGTAATGCGTTATTTTTTTAACGTAATACGGGAGTGTTTTTTTTTAAAAAATTAATCAAATCAGTCAAATTTGTGGTCTATTTGTATGACTAAAACTAACAATTGATATGCTAAAAAAAAGCCTAAATCAAATCCCTTCTTTCGTTGCGGGTGATAAAACGATTATTAAAGAATTTATCCACCCAAACAATGACCCTGACGCTGACCCGCACTACAGCCTTGCGCACGCAACTATTGAGATAGAAGAAGCCAGTGAGCCACATATCTTGCACAATAACAGCGAGTTATACATTATATTAAGTGGTGAAGGAGAAATCCATATCGGAAAAGAGGTTTCAATACTGAGGGGGGGCGATGCCGCACTCGTACCCAAAGGTGTATTGCAATGGGTCAAAAATATTGGCAAAACTCCGCTGCGTTTTTATGTCATTGTATCGCCACCGTGGCAAGCGGAGGATGAGGAGGTACTGTAGTGCCCTACTATTTTCTTAAAAATTTTCAAGCAAAATTCTTAAAAGTATTATACCTTTACTTTGCGAACAAACGTTATTAAGGCTTGAAATTAAATTCAATATATTCTATTTTTTAAATCTTATAATATTTTAATATGAAGAAAACACTCATTTGGGCAATTACGCTTTGTCAATCTGTTTTTGTATTTGCACAAGCTCCGTGCCCTCCTTCGGCTTCCAAAAATATTCATATTGTACAAAAAGGCGAGACCCTATATGGTATTTCTAAGCAGCATAAATTGTCGCTTTCGCAATTGATACAATGGAATAATATTGATGAAAATGCGCTCTTATTGCCTTGTACGGCTTTGAAACTGGCGCAAACTACCGCAAAAAGCGTTTCTCAAAAGAAAAATGATGTGCCACAAATGTATGGCAACACTATGGTCGTTTCCGTCAAAAAGATACCTAAACCCACGCCACCAGAAACGGATACATATAATAATGTGTCAAATGACAATGCCGAGACCTCTGATGGTACGCCAAATATACCTGATGATGGTGGTTATATTCGGAACCCCACTGTCGCTAATGCAAACGCATCCGTAAAGCCCAGTAATTTGGCTTCACCGAATTACACCTATTTCGGTCAATCGTCATTTGTTCCTTTTTATCATATCACGATTGATGGTGAGACCCCTCAATCTGTGGGCAGTCTGCATGGCTTGTCTGAAAGCGATGTGATGATGATGAATAATTTGACGAGTAATACGCGATTGGTGGCGGGTCAAAAATTGGTGCTTGAACACCGCGACCAACGCAAAACACAAGATTACATCTTAGAAAATATTAATAATGCTACCTTATTTGCAGGACAAGGGAGTTACGGCGCACCTGAAGGCTACAACCAACGACCCCCTCAGTATGATGGGCCTAATTATGCCAATGCAAATGAGTTTGGTAGTAGTCCCTCAAAAAAAGTGGAACAACCCACTGAGCAGCCAACCGAAGAACCCAAACCTAAACCCGCTCAACCACAACCCTCTAAGCAAGCTAACAAAGCACCCCTTAGTAGCAATACATCTATGTCGAGCGAGGAGATGGATATGGTACGCGAAATCAATTTGATGCGCCAAAACCCAGCGGGATATGTTCAGTATATTAAAGACTATATCGCTCATCTGAAAAAAACGGGTGATATGGGTTCCTCTATCCAAACCTCTCACGAATTGATAGATGAATTAGAAAAAACGCCTACGCTTTCTACCTTGCAGCCTTTGCAATGCGTCTATATCGCCGCTAAAAAGCATGGCGAAGACCAAAAAAGGCGTGGTGACACCGACCACACGGGCAGCGATGGCTCTATGCCGTGGGATAGAGTTTTGCGCGAATGTCCTGACCTTAAAGATGGTAATGAGAACCTCGTGGGTGGACCGAGTGACATTCGTCGTGCTGTTATTATACTGTTGGTGGATGATGGTATTGATAGCCGTGGACATCGCAAAACGCTCCTTAACCCAGAATGGCAATATGTGGCGTGTTATAAAATGGGTTTAGTCGGTTCTATGCCTAATTGTTGGGTACAGAATTTTGGGTTTTAACGTTTTTTAGACATAGTTAACCACAGGTATCAGATGCTTTAGAAGCGTCTGATACCTTTAGGAACGAGACAAGAATAAAATATAAATAGGATTTTAATTGTAAAATAATAAAACCTACCTTTGCGTCAAAAGAGGAACTATGCTAAATGACGCTGAAAAATACGCCATGCGCGGTGTATCTGCCAACAAATCGGAAGTACACGAAGCCATCAAAAATGTAGATAAAGGCTTACATCCGTTGGCTTTTTGTAAAATTCTACCTGATTTTGCTGCCCAAGACCCCGATTATTGTAATATTATGCACGCTGATACGGCGGGTACAAAAACCAGTTTGGCTTATTTGTATTGGAAAGAAACGGGGGATGTCAGCGTTTGGAAAGGCATTGTGCAAGATGCTATTGTGATGAACCTGGACGATATGGCGTGCGTAGGCTGTGTTGATAACATCATTTTATCTTCTACTATCGGGCGTAATAAAAACTTGATTTCAGGCGATGTTATTAAAACGTTGATTGAGGCAACAGGCGAATTTGTGGATAAAATGCGCGCCTATGGCATCAATATTCACCTTGCTGGTGGCGAAACAGCCGACGTTGGTGACATCGTCAGAACCATAGACGTAGGCTATACAGCTTTCGCTCGAATAAAGCGTAAACAGTTGATAGTTAATGATATACAAGCGGGGAATGTTGTTGTTGGCTTTGCCTCTTATGGTCAAGCAACCTATGAAGATACGTATAATGGTGGTATGG
>JAYVKQ010000239.1:0-6731 GCA_043768285.1 Saprospiraceae bacterium
TTTGACGATAAATCAAATAATTACTATCAAGACATAACAACTAAAATACAAACCATTAGAGATAGTGTTAAGTTGTTGCGGGATACGGCTGTAATTCACAGGCGGGATATTGATAGTTTACTTAATCGCCCAATTGGAAAGGATACGATTGTTTCAAAAGCTATCATTGAAAAGCAATTGGTGTATGTGCCTTATTACAATTATAAGTGTGACCAAAAAGCACCTATATCAACCTTTGGCAGTATTTCAGCGGGGTACGACATTACTACCTTCAATGGTTATTATTTCGCGTGTCCTCCCTCAATGGCAGGTGATACTATTGTCGCGCTTCAAATATCTTTTTGCAAATCTTCAAATTATATGGCAAAAATTGGCGCGGTTCGGCTTCGACAAGATGGAGTAGTGCAAAATATATTTCAAATTCCAGACCGCGATATTCCCGCTAATGCTTTGCAAAAAACATTAACAAATGTCCTCAATTTTGGTGGACAACACAACGGCGTTTTGCAAGAAAACGATAGGATTGTCGTCTATGTGTCCGCTTATGTGCGGCCATCTGGCAGTCAAGCAGCACTTGAAGAAGCATATGGTTTTTCTGCAACGCTTGTAGTGAAACCAAAATCAAACTAAATTTTTATTTCCTTATAACCATTTAATTTTTCTAAAAGTCATGGTGAATACTAACAAAGGCTTTGTGCCTTCTAAGCAATTCCAAGCGTCAAATTTGGGTGTACCTTCATTTATTGGTGCGCTTGACCCTCAAACTGGCAAATACACTCATGAGCCGCTTTCGTCAATTTTGGCGGGTGTAGGAATGGGTATGGAGACCGCAAAAATTGAAACGCTTACGGCGGGTCAAATCACAGCAGACAGCGCGGTTAAGTCTATTCCTAACCGTGTTGGTTTAGTTGTGAAAAACGTAATCGTATGTGCGAATGGTAAATTCGGCATTGATGCAGCGACTACTTCGGTAGTGAACGGCACAAATGTAGATATTACTGTTACAGGCTTCGCTGACGAAATCACAGAAAGTCAAGATTTGCAGTTGTTGATTGATTGGGGACACCCAAACTTGCCAGCGTAGAAGAAGAAGGAGGTTGGACGGATGGGACAGGGGCAGTCTTAACAGACGGTTTTGGAAATATTCTAATCTAATCTTTTACGGGCGAAATCAAAATGATACCCCTCTGTATGCCCAAAATACTGAGGGGGTATCATTTTCCAAATCTGCATCTTACTATTTTTGTCCTATCTATTTATTATCTCATTAATTAAATTTATACATGAAAAAGTTTAGCTTTTTACTTATATTTTCAATGTTCTTTTCTTTTTGTGCCTTCTCGCAGCAAAAAAAGGTCTATAAAGACGTATCACAGCAAGGAGAAGTACCCTTTTCAGATGCACAAACATTTCTTGTTTTTGTTGATAGCATCGGTTACAATGCACAAAAGCAACAGGTTACATTCAAAGTGCCACGCCGTTTGCCAAAGGCACAGCTCCCGACCAACACCGGACCACAAGGCGCAAAAGGTGATAAAGGCGATAAAGGCGACACGGGAAGCAATGGCGTACAGGGTGCGCAAGGCATACAGGGCATACAAGGAGCGCAAGGCATTAAAAGCGATAAAGGCGATACTGGTAATGCAGGCGCAAATGGTGCGCAAGGCGTAGCGGGGGTTAAAGGCGACAAAGGTGATACTGGCGCAACGGGTACAGTAGATTATCAAATTTTGAAGGACAGCGCGGACGCGATAAGCCTCCGTATGGCTATTGAGGACGCAAAAAAACTCAATACTAACACCTTCACGTCATTTCAGAATACACAGTCTTATAGAGATAATCTTCAAGACGAAACTGATATTGATTTAAACAATAGAAAAGCGGATAAAGCGGATAGTACAACTGCTACAATTGTAGTAGCCGACTGGCACAGTATAGTACAAATACCAACCAATTGGGTAGGTTCTGAAAAGATGTCATTGACTTCTAATAGCGGAGTTGTTAATTTTGAGATTGCTGGCTCGAATAACAATAATATTATCAATGTTTCTGTATGCCGTCAATCTCAATTCGATAGTTTTCGTGTAGTTGGGAAAACGCTGCAAGTGAAAACAAATGCCACGGCAATCAATGCCTTTGTTGTTTTGAAGTATCAAAAATCTGCATTAATTATTAATAATTTTGACAATACGATTATAACGGGGACATTATCAAATGATATATCCCTAAAAAATACTATTACAATATCTACCCCTTACACAACCAATTTAGGGGCTTCTAAATTAGAAATAACAGGACAAAATATACTAAAATTTAGTGGTGCAGGGGCAAGCGAATTTATTGTTAATGCAGGCAGTAAATACGATTTAAGTCGATCATATGCGGTGATTGTATTGTCGCCGCATAACGGGCAATTTGGTACCTATTCAATAGGCACGGTTAGCAATACGACACTAGCTTTCGGGATGGCTAAAAATGGCAGCTTCATATTTTATGGGCAGCAAAATGCCAATTTGGGATATGCATTTAAAATTGATAGTACGGGCAAAATAGAAATGCCTAATCTGGAAGCGGGTGCAATCGGAGATAGCTTAGTGACTACTACAAACGGAAAAGTACGAAAAGTAGCTGCAAACCATCTAAGCACAACTACAACTCAGAGCTTTACGATTGCACCGCTTACATATCAATCACAGATGTTTAACGTGCCGATGGCGGGTGCGTCAGATGGTGACGTAGTTCAAATTAGCGATAATACAGCCACCCTTGCAGATATTGAATATACGGGTAAAGTTGTAGGCGGCGTGGTCTATGTGAATATTAAAAACAACACATCGGGACCCTTCACCTACAATAATACGGTGTTCAAAATTGTCGTATTGAAATAGCTAATAATATAATTCTCTGAATTTCATAGCTACGTATTTCAAAATGCGGTTGTGGTCAATAGCGAAAATTAGAACCTTACGCAAGAATGATATATGCCTTATTTCGTAAGTGATATTATCTGAACATACCATTTTGAAATAAGGAGTAGGGCAGTCTTTGCATTTGAGCCGTGTATCATAAGTGACATATCTGTTTTTGTCGTTTTCAAAAACTTGCAAAACGACATGATAATAGCACTTTGAATATATCCATGCAAATTGGCAGTTTTCTTTACTTGAATATAAGACAAGACGCTGCATAAGCCACGCGCCTTCATCGCACCACCAACCGCGACTATAATTATATATGTCGCGGGGTTGTGAGTTTGGATTGGTGCGCGTAGGTTCTGAATTGATTGTTTGAAACCAATCGTATGCTTGTTCAGCCGTTTTAATATTGTTGTCTTTTAACAGTTTTTTGTAAAAGAGGGCATCACAATCGTAGTAGCCGATAGCAAGAAATGCAGCGAGGAATATTAATATTTTCATACCTGTAAAGGTATGAAAAAACATCTTACAATACAACCCATTTTGTACAAAAGTGAAGTCACAGAAAAGTATTAACATAACATTACTTGTCGTGAAAATAGCATTTTTAGACTTATTTTGATGTCACAAAAGTTTCTTAATATTTGAATAATTTATCAACCATTATACATGAAAAAGTTTATTATTTCGCTTATCGCTTTTTTAATCGCCATTACAGTATTTGGTCAAGATAGCCTACATACTGAGGGGGCAGTATTGCCCAATGTCTCTACTGAGGGGGCATTACCTCAAACGCCAACGATGTTGTGGATTCAGTTTTTGGCAGGTGTCGCCCTCTTTGCTTATGAATATTTTGCACGGGTATTTGCTACCACGCGCAGTTATTCTATCCTCACTTTCTTAGCACAAATATTGAATGCTGTAATGCCTGATAGAATGGCAAATACTGAGGGGGAGCATATCGGCGCACACCAAATTACCAATTTTGCAGCTCTGACTACTGAAAAAATTGACGTGGGCGACACCGTAATATTGGCAGATAATAGCCAGCTAAAAGTCATCGGCAAAACTGCAAAATTGGTCGTTACGGAAAGTCGTAATATTCCAATCGAGGACGTTATTGAAGTCATTAAGCAGGGCAACGCTATTTATAACTTAGTTAAAAGCCTTGTATCCCTTATCTCAAAATTTTTCAAAAAAGGATGATACAAGATTTTAAAAATAACATGAACAATTTTATGCAGTATTTCAACGACCCCCCCAACGCAGCAACGGCAACGGGTTATAGTGGAAATATCTGTACGTTTCTGTTTGCCTACATCAATAGTAATGCAATCTTGGCAGTCATGGCGGGTGTGTTGGGTCTTGTCCTAACAGGCATATCTATTATTGTTCAGGTGAAACAGAAGCGTAAGAGCGACATAGAAATCCAAATCAAAGAAGTTGAGTTAGCCCAGCAGAAATTGCAGCTTCAAAAACTTCAAAAAGAGTTTGCCATATGAAAAGTCAAGATTTTTTATTGACAAGTGCTATATGTGTCGCGCTCGGCTGGTTCGGGCGTGGCACGTATGACAAGTATAAGGAGAAGCAGGACGCAAAGCGTAATCCACCAGCCGACCCGCAACAGTTGTATAAAATGCAGCAGTTAAAGATTAAAGGTTTCAATCAAAATTTTGAATTAACCGACAAAAATACTGAGGGGGTAGGTTTTAACTCCTTCGTCTAACGAAAAATGAAGGCTAATATCGGTATTGGTGTCTCCATCGCGGCGGTTGTCGCATTATTGGCATTTAAAAAACGGCGTAAAATGAGTAATAATAATAATACAACGGGTGCAAACCGTGACGAGTTTATGAAGTATGTCCGCGTCATTATTGACTATGAAGGCGGTTATACCAATCACCCAAATGATAGGGGCGGGGAAACAAAGTATGGTATTACCAAAAAAGACTATCCCAATTTGGATATTGCCAATTTGACCATACCACAAGCCGTAGAGATATATTACGCGGACTATTGGCAAAAAGGACGCGCTAACATGGTAGCGTCTCATTTGCGCTTTTTCTATTTTGATACGTGCGTCAATATGGGCATTGGTGGCGCAGTGCGCACCATGCAACGGGCGGCGAAAGTGAAAGTAGATGCAATCCTGGGACCCGTTACATCTGCAGCTTCAAAAAATTTAAGTTTAGAGACGTATAAAAATTATCGTTATGCACGATATAAAGCAATCGTAGATAGAGACGCAACCCAAAAGGTTTTTTGGGAAGGCTGGATGAACCGATTGAACAAAGCCTATTCACAGCAATTAAAGTTTACGCCATGAAATTTGTAGCCTTATTTATTTTTAGAGATGGTATGCTTGACGCAAAAGATACCAAGCAGCAAACGTACATGAATAAGGTACTACCCGCTACGATTAGAGCCGCAGCACAACGGGCCAATATCAAGCGCGAAGATTTTGACATTCAATGGTTTGGTGATAAAGAGTTTATGCAAACATTTGGTATTGAAGCACGATTTTTCCCTGCAGCCGCTTTGAAAATTGAAGGGGAAAAGAAAGCAACCTTTGTTATAGGCTATCGAAATGCCAAAGAGTTAGAAGATATTTGGTACACCATAATGACAACGGGCGAACAACCTGATGAAAAAAATGTCAATAGCGGAAAACTTGATACCGATAAAGGAAAAGGAAAAGGCACTGGTGATGGCACTGGTGATGGAAAAGGCAAAGGCAATTGTAATTCATTATTGAATACTATCATCAAATATGCTGCAACGGGCGCGGCGGTTGTATTTGGCGCAAAGGCTTTAAGTTCAAAAGAGGGTCAGGTTTTGAATGGCAGTTTAGCCGTTGGCGCGGGTTTATTCGCTTATAATTATTGTAAAGAAGAATAACATGGCAGATTTTCAAACAGCATGGAATTTAACCAGGTACTTTGAAGGTGCGTGGACACCCTACGGGCATAAGCTCACGGATAAATATGATGCTGGCAATTATTTTAAATTTGGCGACATTAACAAAACCAAATTTGTAGGTACTAATTTTGGTTTTACGGCGGCTTTCGGCTACAACTACCTACAAGGCTGGCAAGGCTTAACGGCTTATCAAATGTTTTTGAAAATGAAAGATTTGTCAGAAGATAATGTAAAAGATACATTTGGGCAAACTAAATGGTCTTGGTGTCGCGCTGGTGACCTCAATAACCAATCTATCGCCAATCTCTTATTTGACTTTACAGTTATGGCGGATCAGGCGATGGTAAAAGCAGTAGCCACTGCCTTAGGGCGCAAATTGGCAGAAGTAACAACGGTGCGCAAAATAACAACACGAAAGACAACGGATGGATACAGGGTTTTGAACGATACGGCGGTCAATCTAATCAATACGCATAGAAACCCACAGTTACTTTTTAACCTTATCAAAAATCAATACGCGGGGTATCATCGCAATAGTGTCCCCGCTATCAAAAAGCGTGTAGCATCTTTTACATTCAATAACAAGCAAGGTTTAGCCGCTTCGGGGTTATTCCTTTAATAAAATATACCTTCCCTGAGGGGGGCATATTGAGCAAAAATCTGATTACCTGGTTAAAATTGAATTTGGTCAAATGGAAAGGGAAAATGTTTTAAAATTGCTTCAATACATTCAAAAATGCCGTGAAATGTCTAAAAATTTTACGGAGAGCTACCAAAGCGCGTACAATTGGGCGTTAAAAGATATTGAAGAAAAAATAACCGAACTATGCGCCCTTGAAAGACAGGCAAAATGTACGGGTAATTGTGAAACGTGTGACTTAAAGCAATAGACTATGC
>JAYVKQ010000240.1:0-2261 GCA_043768285.1 Saprospiraceae bacterium
GATTATTAGGCTTTTAGATGCAAAAAATATTCTAAAATCGTGTTTCGCATATTTCATAAAACGTTGATAACCATATAGTTAATTACGCAACCAGTTCAAAATGAAAATCAAACACCTCTATTTTACTTTTTTAAGCCTTCTGTTTTTAAACAATATAATGGCTCAAAAAGTCATTCAACTCTACGACAGCAAGCCTAAAGGTTCTGAAAACTGGACTTGGAGCGAGGCTGTTAGCACCAAAAATATATTCAATACGGAAGTGGTATATAATGTGTCGCAACCCACTATCACGGCATATTTGCCGCCCAAAGAGGCTGCCAATGGTACGGCAATAGTAGTTGCACCCGGTGGAGCATTTCATACGTTGAGCATCAATAGTGAAGGTGTTGATGTGGCGAGATGGCTTAATAGTAAAGGTATCGCCGCTTTTGTGCTGAAATATCGGGTAGCGCGTAGTTTTACCGATGACCCTGTTAAAGAATTGATGCCCAAAATGCAAAACTTTAAAGCTTTAGATGCTGAAAATGATACCATTGTGCCTTTGGCTATGGCAGATGGTTTGGCGGCTGTAAAATATGTGCGCGACCACGCCAAAGAGATGAATATAGACCCTAAGAAAATTGGCTTTATGGGCTTTTCGGCAGGTGGAACGCTCACGATGTCAGTCGTTTATAATGCCACCGATGAAAACCGACCCAATTTTGTCGCGCCCATTTATGCCTACGAACCTGCCGTTATTGGCAGTAGCACCCCCTCAGTAAAAACGCCTATTTTTGTCGCTGTGGCGGGTGACGACCAACTCGGCATGATGCCCATGAGCATCAATATTTATAAAAAATGGTTTGATGCCAAACAGCCTTCTGAATTGCATATTTTCGAAAAAGGTGGTCATGGCTTCGGTATGCGCAAACAGGGTTTACCTGTGGATACATGGTATGAGCGTTTTGGTGATTGGTTGAAATTTCAAGGTTTTATGACCGCACCGCCAGCCCCAAGTAGTCCTTTTCAGCGCATCCCAACGCCTAATGATACCTTGCAATCTGTCCGTATTTTGTCCGATGGGCGTACAACTTTTAGCATATATGCGCCCGAAGCAAAGGCAGTGACGGTTTCGGGTGATTTTCCGAATGGGTTTCCTTCTTTGGTTTTAAATAAAGATTTTAATGGTGTATGGTCAGCTACAACAAAAGACGTTTTGCCACCTGATGTTTATACCTACGATTTTAATATAGATGGTATAAAAGTATTTGACCCCAAAAGCAATGGGCAATTTAAAGAAAGCAATACCACTGTATCCAATACATTTGAGGTAGAAGGCAAAGAGAGTAATTTTTTAAGACGCTTACACGTACCCCATGGCAGGGTAGAAAAAGTGGAATATTATTCTAACGCCCTCAAAATGATGCGCCGTATGCACGTCTATTTGCCCCCGAATTATGATAAAATCAAGGAAAAACTACCCGTTTTATACCTTTTGCACGGTGGCGGTGACAATGATGCCTCATGGTCAAGCGTCGGACGGGCGAATAATATTATGGATAACTTGTACAATGAGCAAAAAGCAAAACCTATGATTGTGGTCATGCCCGCAGGACATACGCCCGTAAAGGGCGGTATGCCGATGGGCGCAGGCACTGCCAATGACCCATTTTGTCAAGATTTTATACAAGATATTATCCCTTTTATTGAAAAAAGCTATCGTGTTTCGGCTAAAAGAGAGCATCGGGCTATTGCAGGTTTGTCAATGGGCGGTATCCAAACGCTGAATTTAGCGTTGTGGAACCCCGATAAATTCAGCTATGTGAACCCTATGAGTACAGGCTATTTTCCACCGTTGATTAAGGAATTGGAGGAAAAACATACCGCTATTTTAAAAAATTCGAGTATCAATCAGTTTAAATTATTCACGATTACATCTGGTAAAGGAGACCTATTAGTGATGGCAAATAACAAAAACACGATGCAGCTATTTGATAAAATGGGTATAAAATATCAATATAGGGAATCTGAAGGGTCGCATACGTACTTGGTTTGGCGGCGCAATTTGTATGATTTTGTACAAAAAATATTTTAAAGAATAGCCGTTTGGGCTTAAAATACTGAGGGGGTAGTTAAATCGTAGCTACCTATGCCTGCCACTAATTGCACTAATTTGCACTAATTAAGTAACGGAGAAGAATTAAGTTGGTCAAAATGTACCGTCGAATTTATTCGACGGAGGCGTTGATAATCAATGAATTACGCAGCCCGTCGAATGAATT
>JAYVKQ010000241.1:0-10777 GCA_043768285.1 Saprospiraceae bacterium
AGATAGAGTTAAAATCGTTTATAGGACTTAAATTTCAAACTTTTTAACGCCTTTGGCTCAATTTATGAAAATCCGAAAACCACTTTCGGTTTAGTATAACTGAAAACGACCCCGTTAGAACAAAGTCTTAGCTCGTAAGCTTTTTCAAAAGCGACACGGACTATTTCGAGGTTCTCTGAACCGAGTGTCACACTCGGCAGGTATTACAAAATACTGAGGGGGTACAGCCAAAAGCCCAAGCGATAACCCAGCGCGACACTCGGTTCAGAGAACGGCGAAATAGTCCGTGTCGTTTTAGGAAAAGTTTACGAGCGAAAAGCGTATTCTATTGATAGTGAATGGGTTATAAAGACAGCATCCCCCCGTACCTGTAAGAGTTCAAAAACATTAATAAAACGTGGGGGTTTGTGCAGGTGTTAAACGCAGTGTCAACTGCACACTTGCGGTACCGCCAACAGCACAAGTGACAACCCAGCGCGACACTCGGTTCAGAGAACGGCGAAATAGTCAGTGTCGCTTTAGGAAAAGTTTACGAGCGAATGGCGTATTCTATTGATAGTGAATGGATTATGGTAGTGCCACCCCCTCCCGATTTTTTCGGGATGTGCCATCAGTATTTTGCACTAACAAAAGCCTTTCCACACGCGGGAAAGGCTTCTGTTTTTTAATACTCATCACATATGAGCATTTTTTATTTTAATTTCTACAAAAAAGTATATATTTGTCAGACGAAACTACCACTATTCAACGATAACCATTGAAATATGAGAGAACCACAATATCATGTTGAATTTTCAAAAGCTTTCACGATGTATCAATTCGTGAGCATTGGCTCTAAAGGAGAGATAAACAAACTAATAAAATATACAAAAACAGGCACGGCTAACGTTTATAATTTAGGCTTTGGTGATAAAATCGGCGAAACAGAAGATATTGACGATGAAGTTATATCAAATAATGGAGATAGTATTAAAGTTTTAGCAACAGTAGCTGCCTCTGCCTTTGTATTTACAGATAATTACCCTAATGCCTATATATTTGCAACAGGAAGCACCCCTTCAAGAACCAGATTATACCAGATTGGCATTGCAAATAATCTGAAAGAAATAGAAGAAGGTTTTTATGTTTGGGGTGAGTATAATGAAGTATGGGAAATATTTCAAAGAAATAAGAATTATACAGCTTTTTTAGTAACACGTAAATGGTGAAAAATGAATAATAAAGATATTTTAAATAAATCGAAATTACCTCAAGCTCGCTATAACAAAGAGCTTGATAAATATGAGGATTTGCCACTTTTTCAGAAAAAAGTAGATAAAGCTAACGAAATGTTAGCAAAAAACCCACCATTTGAAGCTATAAAAGCTGTTGAAAATGAGCGCATAAAAGCATTTTTTGTAGAAGGAAAAAGTGCTACACAAATAGCCATATTGTTGCGCATGTCGGAAGCAGAAGTTTCTTTGCGTTTGAAAGAAATGGGACTACATGCTGTTGCTGCATAGTAGTCCCCCCAATATTTTCTAAAAACGAAAGCCTTTCCACACGCGGGAAAGGCTTTTGCTTTTTAATATCAAAAGATTATGTATTTTTGTAAGAGATTTCCAAAACTTAAAACAAACATATTCATGAGATTTAGATTTAACTCAAGAGGCTTTAGTATGCCTTATCAGAGAATTGAAAGCACGGTTGAAGAAGTGGCATCGGTTTTTGTTCAGCCATTTGCTCATTCTGAAACACGATAAGAGATATTTGATAACTATATGGATTATTTAGAAGAATTCAAAACGCATATTACGCCACAATTTACCCATTGGCTCGATGGTAGTTTTATGTCAAAGAAATTGAACCCAAACGATTTAGATTTTGTTTCGTTTATAGATTATCGCATTTATCAGCAAAAAGAAGAAGCTATTTTTAGGATTGTGGAGAAGTATGGCTACCGAAAATTGGATAATTATATATCGCCTACTTTTCCAATAAACCACATACGACACGCAGAAATGAACCATTATAAACAGTATTGGACAGATTTATTTTCTTCATCTCGACGTGACCCTGAAACAAATCTTCAAGATCCACGCGGTTTTATAGAAATTATTTTTGAGTAATCATAAATATCAATTCAATGCAAATAGAACATTCAGAAGAGTTTTTTAATAAAGAAATCGCCTATTTGGTCTTGCAAATAGGCAAAATTAATGATTTGATTGTAGGCAGTAAAAATCAAGATGATAAGCTGGTTGTATGGCAATATACACGCCATCGGCAACAATTCATAGACCAATTGAATACCCTTTTGATGCAATATCAATTACAAATATCCGCAACTGCATAGTTTTAAAGTACCCGCACCGCTGTCACAAAGTCTTAGCTCGTAAGCTTTTTCAAAAGCGACACAGACTATTTCGCCGTTCTCTGAACCGAGTGTCACGCTCGGCAGGTATTACAAAATACTGAGGGGGTACAGCCAAAAGCCCAAGGGACAACCCAGCGCGACACATGGTTCAGAGAACGGCGAAATAGTCCGTGTCGTTTTTGAAAAACTAACGAGCGCGTAGCGTATTCTATTGATAGTGAATGGGTTATAGCAGTAGTACCCCCTCAGTATTTTAACTCATTTTAATCAAAATCAAACAATATGAAAAGCAAATTAGGACTAATTATCTCAATTTTATGTATAGGCATTGCCACCCGCGCCCAAGTCGGCATCGGCACAACCGCACCTAAAGGGGCAGAGATACTATTCGATGGTTCGCGCTCGATGTTAGACGCGAAGTGGACATATTGGCAAGGACCACGCTTCAAAGCCGCTATGCCCATCAAATGGGAAATTGTGCCTGACCCCGTGGACAAAGGCTCAACGGTAAGCACTAACGACCCCGCCGCCGCAGGTGGACTGTATGGCGCAGCCGATATTATGACTATTCAGAAATACGGTGATTGTCGCCTACACGTCGAGTTTTTTATCACGGCAGCGGGAGGCAATAGTGGCGTATATCTCCAAAATCGCTACGAAATTCAGATAGTTGATGGCGATACCACGTCGCATGGCATGGGCGCGGTGTTGAATATCACGCCCTCGCCCTATAAAGTCTATAATGGTATTGGCAAATGGAACGCCTACGATATTGTGTTCAGAACTGCCCGATTTAAAAAGGGTAAAAAAGTAGAAAACGCCATGGTGACGGTCTATTTTAATGGTCAAAAAGTACATACCAATATCCCCATCCATAAGGTTTTCGGTGGTCCCAATTCGGGCGTGGACGGTGGCAACAACAAAGGGGAAGGTATTACGGATACCAAAGAAGGCTTAAAACTACAAGCCGAAGGGCATGATGTCCGCTATCGCAATATTTGGATTAAACCTTTAAAGTTGAAGAAGGCGAATACGGATTTTTAATACATAATTAACCACAGATGACACTGATTGGTCTGATTTAAACTGTTTTTTCGCTTTTGAAATCATGTTTTAATCTGTTTAATCAGTGTCATCAGTGGTTAATTATGTATCAAAAAATTGGCACCCGCCCACTCTTACGCTTAGGCGCACCCCATAAGCGGATGTAGGCTATTTCCAAAGCATTATTGAGGGTAAATGCGCTGCCGACATCAAATATGACGCGGATAGACGATTGATAATAATCGAGATTGAAGAACGCACTAAACATTTGACGTGCCATTTTAGGCGTAACCATATTATCGTAGCGGAGTAGAAAGCCCGCCTGTATGCCCAACGTATCCTCAGCGGTAATTTTCAACGACAATCCCCCTTTAATATCTGTCGTTTTGCCTTGTTGGGTGACAATAGCGATAGGCACAAATTTCAATTGTTTTGCCAACGGCAATTCACAACTGGTATGCACCGTATAGCCAAAAGACAAGGGTTCGGGTTCTATAAAACCAATATCGGGTTTGTTCAGATGATGCCAGACTGCGCCCACGTAGGCGCGATGCCCTTTTTTGAAAGTGGCAAACCACAGCGCACCGATAGACATATCTTGAAACGATTTGCGCAATAGACCATCAGCCGTAAGCGGTAGATTATTATTGAAAAATGCAGAGAGTTTGTATAAATCCAAAGCATGTTGATGATAGGCAATGTCCGCACTGGCAACTAAATATTGGGCGTTGCCCTTGCCCGTACCCCCTAAGTATTTTGCATAGGCTACTGCCCCTTTTAGCACGTTTTTATTCAAAAAACCACCTACTTGTTGTCCCAAACTTGCGCCGAGACCCATATAATCGCCATTGGGCAGCACATTTTTTTGGTCGTAAGAAACGCCATATCGTTGCTCAGTATTGGGTGTATTGGGCTGCCGATACACAACAACCAAACGACTTTTGGCATTGATTGCACCCACAAACGCAGGGCTGACATTCGTGGGAAAACTATTCGGTTGAGAAAAAAAGGTTTGTTGAGCGTGTGTCGTCGTAATAATGAGACAGAATAAATACAGTAGGTGTGCCTTCATGTTGTATAAGTTTATTGTTTTGTTATGTAACGATGGATATAGGTGTATTTATTTCGTATCACTATAAATTTAAGAGGTTATATTAGCAAATATTTTAGCATAAATATTTTGTTTAATTCAAAATACACTTAAATTTGTTTTTTAATTTCGTACTCTCTATTAATCAAACTATTGTATTGAGGAATCTTTTTTTTTGCACCTTTTATCTTTTTTTTTCCCAAACTAACATAACCGCTCAACTTACGCTTACCGATAGTCTGCAATTGGCATTCAATGGGGCTACCTCTGATACGGCGCGATTGACTATTTTACAAAACACAATCCCTACTGCTCACTTTGGTCAAGCGGACAAAATCCTTGAATTGTATAAAAAAGGCTATGAAATTGCCTTAATCTTACATGATATTAAAGGATGCCTCAAGTGTTCGAAGAATATCGCGCTTGTATATATGTACGGCAAATCCGACGAAGGCACTGCTTTTCAATGGTTTCAAAAAGCCTTACCCTATGCCGAAGACATTCCAGATTTTCAGGCACTGTCAAACCTCTATTATGCAATGGCTATTATTCATGACCATCAAACCAATCGCGCTAAAATGTTTGAAGCTTTTTTAAAAGCCATTGACTACATTGAGCAATATCCAAAGTTTGATGTAAGAGCTTATCAAGCGTGTATGATGGCTTATGAATCGGATAAACGATTTGAGGATGCCATTGCCATTGGTAAAAAAGGAGCTGAACAAGCTGAAAAAAAGAACGGAGATGTTTTTGATAAATTAATTCTTTACAATACCTTAACTCAAGAGCTGAAAAAAACAGCTAAAAGCCAACAAACAATTCTTTTTTACCAAACCAAAGTGGTTGCATTATTGGATAGTTTTGATAGGGGCAACGATGCGCCCCCTAATATTAATACTGTTGCTGTACTTGCAGGAATCAGTTATGATAATGATAGACCTGATTTAGTTATTCGGTATGCAAACCAAGCCATCAATATTACAGGAGATGATAATGTCACTATTGAAAGTCAAGCGGAAGCATATAGTTTATTGGCTTCGGTATATGAAAAGCAGAAAAACTACCCCCTCAGTATGGAATGTCTCAGAAAAAGTACAACGCTTAGTCTGCGGCTTCGGGAGCGTAATATAACAGAAGCCTCGGCTGTAAAAGTTGGCAAACTGGAATCTGAACGCAATCTTTTACAAAAACAAAACGAAGTGGATAGGCAAATATGGGTATCTATATTCGGCTTTTCTATTGCCGCTTTGATGCTGTTAGGCAGTATCATCGCTTATCGCTTCTTCAAACGGGAGCAAGAGCGCAAACAGGAATTGGCAACTATTAATGCCACAAAAGATAAACTGTTCAGTATTATTGCTCATGATTTGCGTGCGCCTATTGGCACTCTAAAAAACTATTTAGAGTTAACAGACTTTGGTATCATGACACAAGCCCAGTTTGCTACGGCTTCTCAAAAGCTCACAAACAACGTCAATGCCTTATTTCAAACACTTGATAATTTGTTGCATTGGTCTTATACCCAACTCAAAGGCATTAAATCCAAACCTAACTGCATCAACCTTTATGAATTGGCAAGTGAAGAATTGCGGTTTTTAGATGGTATAGCCCAGCATAAAAATATTGAAATAGTCAATAATGTTGATAAAAAAAGTATTATTTTTGCAGACCGAAACCAAGTGGGCTTAGTTATGCGTAACATTGTCAGCAATAGCTTAAAGTTTACACCATCTGGAGGCAAAATTGTATTAGAAAGTGAAAATATAAAGGAAGGTATTATTAGCTTAAAAATAATTGATACAGGCATTGGTATGTCGCAAGATATTCAAAATCAACTGTTTACAATTCAAGAAAATACATCTCGACAAGGTACATCTTCTGAAAAAGGGCAAGGCTTAGGTTTAATATTGGTCAAAGATATGATTGAGAGCAATAAAGGCACACTGCACATTGAGAGTATAGAAAATAAAGGTACGACTGTGCTTATTCAATTGCCGACCTCAGATTTAATAGAAGAAAAATGACTGTAAAACCTATACGAACAATAGTTATTGACGACGATAAAGATTGGCAGGACATACTCGAAAGGTTAGTGACATCACAACCCCAATTAATGCTTGTCGGTACTTTTTCTTCGCCCGTTGCTGCCCATGCTCTGATTACTGAGGGGGAGGTGGATTTGATATTACAGGATATAGAAATGCCTGATATAAATGGTTTTGAGTTTATACAAATGATGACAAAACCACCAATGGTGATTTTTATTACCTCACATCTCGAATTTGCCGCCAAAAGCTATGAAGTCAGTGCCATCGATTATTTGGTAAAGCCTGTATCAATACCCCGTTTTTTGCAAGCTATTGAAAAAGTAGTATCGAAATGGACTGAAAAACAGACCCAAGCTCTACCCGACGATGCTTATTTTTTCATTCGGGAAAACAACAGTTATGTCAAAATTGAAATTGACAAGATTTTGTTTCTAAAATCTATGGAAAACTATACGCAAATCATCACGCCAGACGTTATTCACACAACACTTTTATCCTTATCAACACTCCATGAGCAACTAACTGCCGAGCGTTTTTTACGTGTCCATCGGTCATATGTCGTCAATATATCAAAAGTAACTTCGGTAACAAAAACAGAAGTATGTATCAATGAACACCAAATACCGCTTACCCGTTCTTTATCTAATAGCATTTTTGATACCCTTGTGAGAACCCATTTGATTTCAAAAAATATGACTTTATAAATCAAATAATACCCGTCATTTTACAAATTTGTACCAATGCAGTTGTATCTCTTGCGCCGATTTTATTGAGCATATTGCGCCTGTGGTTATCTACGGTGTGGTGGCTAATGAACAACTGTTTGGCTATTTCTTTCGATTCTATATTTTGGGCTAAATACCTTAATATGTCTTTCTCTCGTTCTGTAAAAATATCGTAAGGCACATCTTTTTTATCAGTAGAAATCAAGTAATGGATGGTGTTATTTTCATCACCACTCTCAATCCGCCCCCAATAAAAGTCCACATTCATCAAATGGCTAATGTCGTTGAGTGATATGGCTGATATGATTGGCAAACCTTCTGCCGTTTTTTCAAGACAAAATTGCCGAAATAAAAGGCGCATAATGTGACCTTCTCTATGTTTTACCTTTATACCACACATTATTTGTCTTGATTTGTCGCAATTCCCATGTTTATAATGGCAGGAAAAAGCCCATTGCAGCCAGACGTAAAGAAAATTACAATGCTCCGAGGTGAATAATTTGGGCGGGAAAAGCATAGTGCTTTCCATAAAATCTTTAACAGGATAGCCTAAAACGTGTTGAACATTATCAGACACGTGTAAAACTTTGAAATTAACATGGTCAAAAAGTAATCGAACAGTATTCTCACTTTTTGAAAATTCATTGATATAATTGTCTAAAACTACTGGTGTTCTTCCAGCTTCTTTGGCGTAAATATCTTTTTGAAATGCTAATATTTGCCTTAATATTTGACTATGAATATGTGATGGATGCATAGTATATGAACTGGGAACTTGTGTGAAATTTTAAACGTTTTCTTGTAGTTTGATACAGAAATGCTGATAAATAGGTTCGATTTTCAAAAATAAATCAAACCTATTTTTACAGCAACTTAAAGGACACTGGGAACAAACATATTAACAAACTATCAAATTAATGATTACAACCCCATGCAAGCACGAGTAAAAAGAAAGCAACTTTAAGGAAATAATTTAACTTTGAGGTTCTATTCATGTTAAATGTACTTTTAGATATGAATGACTTAGTCTTCCTAATTCTCCTATAGATTTATACAAAATAATATATAAATCATTAGCTCTTATGAAAATATTGACAGTTTGATACCAATTATTGACGAATGGAGGATTGTTATTGACGAGCCGAATGTTGTCAAAATTGTTGTTTCTATTCATTTATAAAACCGTACTTCAATTTTTCACACTAACAAATATTAAGTTCATCATCAAAATCCTTTAACTCGTCAGAATTCCCTTTTAAAAGCCTATAACGCCCTTTAGTTTTGACCCATCAATCAAAATTAAAAACGTCATGAAAGCTTTAGTCTTTATCATTTTAATCTACTTCATTTTCATCACCCCCTCAGTATCTCAGACACTTTTGAAGGGTAAAATCACGGATAAAAAGGGAGAATCGCTTATTGGGGCGGCTATATCCATTAAAGGCAGTTACGATGGGGCAACGGCTGATACTTTGGGTCATTTTTCTTTTAATACGCGTAAAAAAGATAGTGTTACAATTATTGCATCTTTTATCGGTTACGATAATTTTGAACAAAGAATTTCTTTGAAATCGCCTATCATTGAGGTAAATATCCAACTAAAAGAAGCGTTTAATGAACTCAACGCGGTAGTTATTACGGCGGGTACTTTTGAGGCATCTGATAATAAGCGCATGGTCATGTTGCGCCCAATGGATATTATCACAACGGCAAGCGGTGGCGCAGATATTGTGTCGGTGATGCAATTGTTGCCTGGTGCAAATCGGGTAGGGGAGCAAGAAGGGCTGTTCGTGCGGGGTGGGTCTGCAAACGAAACCAAGACCGTGATTGATGGTATGATTGTCCAAAATCCGTTTTTTAGTAGTACGCCTGATGTACCACAGCGTGGGCGTTTTAGTCCTTTTATGTTCAAGGGAACAGCTTTCAGTACGGGTGGTTATTCGGCACAATACGGTCAAGCTATGTCCTCCGTTCTGTTGTTAGAAACGGTAGATAAAACCTCTGAGGCGAGTAGTACAAATGTCGTCGCACACCTTGCGGGAGTGGGTGTATCGCATACCCACAAAGGGGCAATCACAGGCTCGTTGATGTATTCCAATTTAACGCCTTTTTTGAAACTCATTCCTTTGAATATTGACTTCATCAAACCGCCACAAGGCATAGGTAGCTCTTTAATGGTGACTGAAAAAATCAACAAAAACGGCGTTTTGAAAATGTATGCCACTTATACCCATGGAGCAAACGCCATCGCTTTTCCCAATTTTGATAAACCGACTGAAAAGTACACGTTTGACCTTCGCAACAATAATTTTTTTACCAATAATACCTACAAATACAGTTTTAATGGTGATAAATGGTCATTATTGAATGGTTTTTCTTATAGTTATAACAATGATAAAATAAAAATTGGTAGTACACCGAGCGATAGATTGGATGAACGTACTCAAGTTCGCTCAGTTTTAAAAAGGCTTTTTGGTAAAAATAAAGAAAACGCAGTTCTCTTTGGTGGCGAGTTCCACCATATCAAAGTTGGGAATGTTTTTGATATATTTGAAAACAAATTGACGGATAATTATACTGCCGCTTTTGTTGAAACGGAGATGTATGCAACCACCAAATTGGCGGTTCGTCTGGGCTTTCGGGGCGAATATACGAGCATTATTGACAAGGCTAATATCTCTCCTCGATTGTCATTGGCGTATAAAACAGGGCAATTTAGCCAAGTATCTTTTGCAACTGGGCAATTTTACCAAACACCCGAAAAGAACTATTTATATGTCAATAAAAACTTAGGCTTTGAGTCGGCGAACCATTATATCCTAAACTATCAAATCATCAAAAATGATAGAACTTTCCGCATTGAGGCTTTCAATAAAGACTATAAAAACCTTGTCCGCGAATACCAAACCCGATTCGACCCCAATCCTTATCGCTTTCCATTTGGCAAAACGGATAATTCGGGATATGGCTTTGCCAACGGTTTTGATATATTTTTTAGAGATAAAAAAACGATTAAAATGGGTGATTTTTGGGCAACCTATTCCTACTTGAATACAAAACGTTTGTTTCAACATTACCCCGTAGAAGCCATGCCTACATTTGCGACCAACCACAATTTTAGCTTGGTTTACAAACAGTTTATTCCTAAAATCATGACCAATATTGGCGCAACTTATACCTACACAAGCGGGCGACCTTACTACAATTTTGATACCCCTCAGTTCTTAAGTGATAGAACGAAGCCATTTACCAATTTGAGCTTGGCAGCAAGCTATATCCGCCCTATAAAAGGTAATTTTTGGGTCTTTTTTGTGACTGTTGATAATGTTTTAGCAACTAAAAATGAGTTTGGTTTCCGCTATTCGGTAGATGGCACGCAGCGTTTTCCAGTCATTCCAGTAGCGTATCGCACTTTATTTGTTGGCATTAGCACTAATTTTTCTAAGAAGGCGGAAGTGCCGAAGGAGGGGAAATTAGACCTGTAGTGTCGAATTCATTCGACACAATGCGCATT